>SVMH01000076.1 GCA_015067525.1 Oscillospiraceae bacterium
TGCTTCATACAAACATTGTTGGACAATCCGTATTTTTTCTTCCGGCTCGATTTTTCTGGGCATAACAATGCTCCCTCCATAATTGACAGTTTTATTTTTCACTGTCTCTTATAGAGGGAGCATATCACTGCATCGGGGTTCTTTTTATGTGTTGTGAAGACTTATTCAGCCTTGGGAGCCTGAGCAGCAGCCTCGGCAGCGGCCTTGGCGGCAGCAGCCTTACGCTCGGCGGCAGCCTTCTGAGCGGCCTTGAACTTTTCTTTCTCCTCGGGAGTGGGGATGGGCTCAATGGCGTTCTTGGGGCAGGCCTTGGCGCACATGGTGCAGTTCTTGCACTTGTCGTAGTCGATGACGGCCACGTTGTTGATCACGTGGATGGCATCGAACTTACAGGTACGCTCGCACATACCGCAGCCAATGCAGGAAACGGCGCAAACCTTGGTAACGGCAGGGCCCTTATCCTTGTTGGAGCAGTTGACGAACACCTTCTGCTTGTAGGGAACTTCCACGATCAGCTTGCGGGGGCAGGCCTCACGGCAGGCACCGCAGTTGGTGCAGGCGTCCTTATCGACGACGGCAGCGCCGTTCTCGCCGATGTGGATCGCGTCAAACTGGCAGGCAGCCACGCAGGAGCCGAAGCCCAGGCAGCCGTACTTGCAGTCCAGCACGCTGCCGCCGCACACCTTGGTGGCAGCCAGGCAGTCGGTGACGCCGCGGTACTCGAAGTTCTTCTTAGCGTTGGTGCCGCCGTTGCACAGAACGTGGGCAACCATCTTTTCGCCGGAAGGAGCTTCCATACCCAGGATGGCAGCGATCTTGGCGGCGCCTTCAGCACCGGCGGGAGCGCAGGCGGTGACGGGAGCCTTGCCGGCCAGCATAGCTTCAGCGCAGCCGGCGCAGCCGGGATAGCCGCAGCCGCCGCAGTTGGCGCCGGCCAGGCATGCCTGAATCAAGGGCAGACGCTCGTCGACCTTGACTTCAAAGACCTTGGCGGCAATAGCCAGCACCAGACCGAAAATCACGGCCAGAGCGCCCAGAACCGCCACGGCAAAAACGATAATCATAGCATCCATAATGTTTCCTCCTTACCAGACCTTCAGGCCGCTGAAGCCCATGAACGCCAGAGCGATCAGGCCGGCGGTAACCAGAGCGATGGGGAAGCCCTCGAAGGACTTGGGAGTCTCGGAGAACTCGGTCTGCTCACGGACAGCCGCGAACAGGAAGATGGCCACCAGGAAGCCCAGACCGCCGGTGATACCATAGACCACAGACTCGATGAAGTTGTAGTCGTTCTGCACGTTCAGCAGGGCGACACCCAGCACGGCGCAGTTGGTGGTGATCAGGGGCAGGTACACGCCCAGAGCGGTGTACAGAGTGGGAATGAACTTCTTGAGGAACATTTCCACAAACTGCACCAGGCTGGCGATAACCAGAATGAAAGCCACGGTCTGCATGAAAGCCAGATCCAGCTTTACCAGAATGATGTTGATCACATAGCAGAACGCAGAGGCCAGACCCATAACGAAGGTCACGGCAGCGCCCATACCCACGGCGGTGTCGATCTTCTTGGACACGCCCAGGAAGGGGCAGATACCCAGGAACTGGGCAAAGATAAAGTTATTGGCCAGAATAGCGCCAAGAGAAATGGCGAGCAAAGAAGTAATCTGCATAACTTACTTGGCCTCCTTTTTCTTCTTATTGCTCTTGGACAGAGCCCACTGCATAGCAGCGATCAGAGCACCCAGGGTCAGGAAGCCGCCCACGGGCATGGTCAGGATCTTGATGCCGAACTGCTCGGGGATGATGCGCAGACCGGGTGCAGCACCCAGCTCGCCGCCGCCCAGCAGGCCGCCGCCGAAGGTGCCGGCGCCCAGCAGCTCACGGAACACGCACATGATGATCAGCACGATGGTGTAGCCGATACCCTGGCAGATACCGTCCAGCGTGGAAGCACCCACGGAGTTCTTGGAAGCGAAAGCCTCGGCACGACCCAGAATGATGCAGTTAACCACGATCAGGGGGATAAACACACCCAGAGAGTTGGACAGAGCGGGAACGAAAGCCTTCAGCAGCAGATCAACGCAGGTAACGAAACCGGCGATGACCACGATGTAGCAGGCAATACGAACTTCGTTGGGGATGATCTTGCGCAGCAGGGAGATAAAGATGTTGGACAGGGTCAGGATGATGGTCACGGAAACGCCCATACCCAGACCGTTAAAGAAGGACGTGGTAATGGCCAGGGTGGAGCACATGCCCAGCAGCTGGACCAATACGGGGTTCTGGCTGATCAGACCCTCTTTCAGTTGCTTACTAAAATTCATATGGCAGGTCCTCCTTTCTTAGCCCAGTACTTCTGCGGCAGCCAGAGCGGCATTGGCGCCCATGGTGATGCCCTTGGTGGAAACGGTAGCAGTAGTAATGGGGGTGATGTTCTTCTTGACCACCAGGCTGCCGGAACCGGACAGACCGATGAACTGGTCCAGAACGGGAACGCCGGCGTCGTTGAGCTCGTTGCCGCAGACCTTGGTGCCGATGCCGGAGGTCTCAGAGTGGCTGACCACGCTGATGCCGGTGATGGCCTTGTTGGCGTCCACACCAACCATCATAACGATGGAGCCCTGAGAGCCGGAAGCGGAGATCTTCATCACGCAACCGGTGGAATTGCCGCCCTTGCTGACGCCGTAGAGCTCCAGCACCTTGCCGCCCTGAGCGGCAGCAGCATCGGCTGCGTTGGCGGGGATCTCCAGCTTGTCGGTGAACTCGCTGCCCTCGGGGACAACGGCGCTCATGGCGACGCGGGTCTTTTCAGCTTCGATCTCGGCGATCTTGTCACGAGTAACACCGTCTACCAGACCCAGCAGAGCTGCGGTGATCAGCGCGATGACGGTCAGAGTGCCGGCGACTTTAATTACGAACTTGGGAGAGATCTTCATTTTGCAGCCGCCTCCTTCTTTTCTTTCTTGGGAGCACCGTAGATGGTGGGCTTGATGTACTTATCCAGCAGCCAGGTGCAGCAGTTCATCACCAGGATGGAGTAGCACACACCCTCGGGATAGGAACCGAAACGGCGGATGAACACAGTCAGCAGACCGCAGCCGAAGCCGAAGATCAGCTGGCCGGGCTTGGTGACGGGGGAGGTGGCATAGTCGGTAGCCATGAAGATGGCACCCAGCATCAGGCCGCCGCCAAACACGCTGTAGAGCATGT
The DNA here is from genome assembly GCA_015067525.1 of Oscillospiraceae bacterium. Classification (GTDB taxonomy): domain Bacteria; phylum Bacillota; class Clostridia; order Oscillospirales; family Oscillospiraceae; genus Vescimonas. The sequence continues at coordinate 3,211 of SVMH01000076.1, forward strand.
AGTTCATAGCGTCGATGCCCTCGGGAGCGGAGATCAGGGAGATGACAGCCACGGTGGCGATGTAGGCCACGGGGGTGTGCCAGGAGATGACCTTGCGGATCATCAGGTAGATGCCGCCCAGCAGCAGCATCAGAGCGGAAACTTCGCCCAGAGAGCCGCCCACCTTGCCGATGAACATATCGGTGACGGAATAGGTCTCCATCAGGGTCTCGAAAGCCTCGACGGTGCCTTCCTTCATCAGAGCCAGAGGAGTAGCGCCGGTGGCGACATCAGCAGCGGAGCCGAAGATGGCCAGCTTCTCACCGGGCAGGACCCAGGTGGTCATAGCGCCTGCATAGCTGGCCACCAGAATGGCACGGCCGGCCAGTGCGGGGTTGAGGAAGTTGCAGCCAATGCCGCCGTACAGCTGCTTGACAACAACGATAGAGAAGAAAGAACCCACAACGATGGTCCACCAGGGCAGGCTGACGGGGCACACAAAGGCCAGCAGCATACCGGTGACCACGGCGCTCAGGTCGCCCACGGCGCAGGACTTCTTCATCAACTTACGGTACAGCCACTCCCAGAACATGCAGGATGCCACGGAGATCAGCGTCAGCACCAGAGCCTGGAAGCCGAACACATAGACGCTCATAGCCAGAGCGGGGATCATGGCAATGATCACGTCCAGCATGATGCTGCGGGTATCCTCGCTGGAACGGATGTGGGGAGAGGAGGACGCGATCAACTTCAGATTTTTGTAATCAGTCATCGTTTATGCCTCCTTCTTTTCAGCGGCAGCCTTAGCCTCGGCTTCGGCCTTTGCCTTGGCCTGAGCGGCCATTCTTGCGTTATTGACCTGCTGCTTGCCCAGGCGGAAAGCGTGGGTCAGGGGCAGACGGGCGGGGCAGGTGTAGGTGCAGGCGCCGCACTCGATGCAGTCCATACCGTGGAGCTGATCGCGGAAAGCCTCCCAGTTGCCCTTCATCAGATACTTGTACATGAACACGGGCTCCAGGC
>SVMH01000077.1 GCA_015067525.1 Oscillospiraceae bacterium
GATCCGGTTGTTCCGCCGCCACGGCGGAAAAGAGGGCGTCGCCGTCACGGCCAAAGGAGGTGCCGTGGAGATCAGACAGCAGCGCAATGCGGCAGCCGTCAAAGCCCTGAGGCAGGTGGGTGAACGCCGGGTCAAACCGGGTGATCTGGAGCGCGGTATTGCTCCAGCGGAGAAACAGCCCTGCCGCCGCCAGCGTGAGCAGCAGCAGAACAAGACCGCGAAGGGAATGGCGCCGTTTGCGGGGATGGTGTGGTCTCATGTAAAAAGGGTCCTCCCTTTGTGAAGAATCCGAATAAATTGACACTATATTATATCATGTCAACGGGGCCATGGCGAGAGAAAAATGCGGCGGCATAAAAGAAATTGCGAGACAGCATTTACCACAATTCTGTGCATGAACTTTTGTATAAAACGTAAAAGTCTGGAAATTTGCGCAACAAAAAGTAAGATGTTACTTGAAAATAAAGGCACGTGTGCTAGAATAGATTAATCCAAAGAACCGAAAGTCGAGGTGCGTCTACAATGGAAAACTTGTTTTGGATCGGATTCGTCGGCGCTGTGATCGCAGGACTCTTTGCCTGGAGTCAGGCCAAGAAGGTCTACAGCTATTCCGAGGGAACCGAGCGCATGCAGAAGCTGGCTGCCAGCATCCGTGAGGGTGCCAACGCCTATCTGAAGCAGCAGTACACCACGGTCGCCAAGGTGTTCGTGGTGGTGTTTGTCATTCTGCTGGTCATCGCATTTGCTTCCGGCGGCAAGATGCTGTCCGTGTTCACTCCCTTTGCCTTTGTTACCGGCGGTATTTTCTCCATGCTGGCCGGCTTCATCGGCATGAAGATCGCCACCGGCTCCAACGCCCGTACCGCTCAGGCCGCTTCCGAGAGCCTGAATAAGGGCCTGCGTGTGGCCTTCTCCTCCGGCTCCGTCATGGGCTTCACTGTGGTTGGCCTGGGCATGCTGGACATCACCATGTGGTTCTTCATTCTGCGCTATGCCTTCGGCGTGACCGATCCTGTCCAGCTGGGCAACATCATGGTCATGAACGGCATGGGCGCTTCCTTCATGGCGCTGTTTGCCCGCGTGGGCGGCGGCATCTATACCAAGGCTGCCGACGTGGGCGCTGACCTGGTGGGCAAGGTCGAGGCCGGCATCCCCGAGGATGACCCCCGCAACCCCGCCACCATTGCCGACAACGTGGGCGACAACGTGGGCGACGTGGCCGGTATGGGCGCTGACCTGTACGAGTCCTATGTCGGCTCCATCCTCGCCACCTTCGCGCTGGGCGCGGTGGGCGGATACGGCTGGGGCGGCATGCTGCTGCCCGTGCTGCTGGCTGTCTGCGGCATCGTCTGCTCCATCATCGGCTCCTTCCTGGTGAAGACCGAGGAGAACGCCACCCAGGAGTCCCTGCTGAAGAGCCTGCGTACCGGCACTTATACCGCTGCTGTTCTGGCTGCCGTGCTGGCCGCTCCCCTGACCTATCTCATTCTGGGCAGCTGGGGCGTGTACATCGCCATCCTCTGCGGCCTCATCGGCGGCTGCGCCATCGGCTATTTCACCGAGTACTACACCTCTGACACCTACAAGCCCACTCAGGAGCTGGCTGCCGCTTCCGAGACCGGCTCCGCCACTATCATCATCGGCGGCGTCTCCCTGGGCCTGAAGTCCACCATGACTTCCATCCTCATCGTGGCTGCCGCCGTTCTGGTCAGCTACTTCGCAGCCGGCGGCTCCATGACCATCGTGGATGCCAGCGGTGCCTTCACCGCCGCCTTCAACCAGGGCCTGTACGGCATCGGCATCGCCGGCGTCGGCATGCTGTCCACTCTGGGCATCACTCTGGCCACCGACGCTTACGGCCCCGTGGCCGATAACGCCGGCGGTATCGCCGAGATGAGCGGCCTGCCTGAAGAGGTCCGCCAGCGCACCGACGCTCTGGACTCTCTGGGCAACACCACCGCCGCCACCGGCAAGGGCTTCGCCATCGGCTCTGCCTCTCTGACCGCTCTGGCTCTGCTGGTCTCCTACGTCAACATCGTGCAGGAGAACACCACCGAGATGCTGAACTTCACTTTGACCAGCCCCACAGTTCTGGTCGGTATGTTCATCGGCGCTATGCTGACTTTCGTCTTCTCCGCCTTCACCATGAGCGCCGTTCAGAAGGCCGCTCAGTCCATCGTTGTGGAAGTCCGCCGTCAGTTCCGGGAGATCGCCGGTATCATGGAATACAAGGCTGACCCCGATTACGCCTCCTGCGTGGCCCTGTGCACCAAGGGCGCTCTGAAGGAGATGGTGGCTCCCGCTCTGCTGGCCATCGTGGTTCCTCTGGCCACCGGCCTGATCCTTGGCCCCACCGGCGTGGTTGGCCTGCTGGGCGGCGTGTCCGTCACCGGCTTTGCCATGGCTGTGTTCATGTCCAACGCCGGCGGCGCATGGGATAACGCCAAGAAGTATATCGAGTCCGGCCACCATGGCGGCAAGGGCTCTGCCTGCCACAAGGCCGCCGTCGTGGGCGACACCGTGGGCGATCCTTTCAAGGACACTTCCGGCCCCTCCCTGAACATCCTCATCAAGCTCTGCTCCACCGTGTCCATCGTGTTCTCCGGCCTGATCCTGACCTTCAACCTGATGAACTTCCTGTAATGCACAACTGTGGAAGCCCCGCCGAAACGGCGGGGCTTCCTTTTTGGCCGATTTCGGCAAAAATGTTCGGCAGAAAGCGGAAAAAGTGGTACATTGCTTTGCTTGACACAGTAATCGTTTACCGATATAATGTTACGCGGAAATCCAATGAAAACTGCCTCTTTGCGGCAGTTTTTCGAAAAATACAGAATCGGAAAGGAATGCACGACTATGATCTATTCTACCGAAGTGCAGCACATGTGCCCCGTCGCCAAGGGCGCATATCACGGTCCCGCTCCCATTCCTCAGGAGGGCAAGTGGACCCAGGCCAAGGAAATCAGCGACATCAGCGGCTTCACCCACGGCGTGGGCTGGTGCGCTCCCCAGCAGGGCGCCTGCAAGCTGACCCTGAACGTGAAGAACGGCATCATCGAGGAGGCTCTGGTGGAGACGCTGGGCTGCTCCGGCATGACCCACTCCGCCGCCATGGCTTCCGAGATCCTCATCGGCAAGACCATTCTGGAGGCTCTGAACACCGACCTGGTGTGCGACGCCATCAACACCGCCATGCGCGAGCTGTTCCTGCAGATCGTCTACGGCCGTACCCAGTCCGCCTTCTCTGAGGACGGTCTGCCCGTGGGCGCCTCTCTGGAGGATCTGGGCAAGGGCCTGCGCTCTCAGGTGGGCACCATGTTTGCCACCCGTGAAAAGGGCCCCCGCTATCTGGAGATGGCCGAGGGCTACTGCACCCGCATTGCCCTGAACAAGGATGACGAGATCATCGGCTACGAGTTCGTCAATCTGGGCAAGATGATGGACTTCATCAAGAAGGGTGACGATGCCAATGTCGCTCTGGAGAAGGCCAAGGGCCGCTACGGCCAGTTCGATGCTGCTGCAAAGTACATCGATCCCCGCCACGAGTAAGAGAGGAGGACAACACAATGGCTCTGTTTGAAAGCTACGAAAGAAGAATTGAAAAGATCAATGGTGTCCTCGCTCAGTACGGCATCGAGAGCGTTGAGGCCTGCCGCGAGCTGTGCAAGGCCGCCGGCTTTGATCCCTATGAGATCGTCAAGGGCATCCAGCCCATCTGCTTCGAGAACGCCTGCTGGGCTTACTGTGTGGGCTGCGCTATCGCTCTGAAGAAGGGCGTGAAGACCGCTGCCGAGGCCGCTTCCGCCATCGGCGAGGGTCTGCAGGCCTTCTGCATCGACGGCTCCGTCGCCGAGGACCGCAAGGTGGGTCTGGGCCACGGCAATCTGGGCGCCATGCTGCTGAGCGACGAGTCCAAGTGCTTCGCCTTCCTGGCCGGCCACGAGTCCTTCGCTGCCGCCGAGGGCGCCATCGGCATCGTCCGCAATGCCAACAAGGCCCGCAAGGAGCCCCTGCGCGTCATCCTGAACGGTCTGGGCAAGGATGCCGCCCAGATCATCTCCCGCATCAACGGCTTCACCTATGTTCAGACTCAGTTCGATTATGCCACCGGCAAGGTCGCCATCATCAAGGAGACCGCTTACTCCGAGGGCGAGCGCGCAAACGTCCGCTGCTACGGCGCCGACGATGTCCGCGA
>SVMH01000078.1 GCA_015067525.1 Oscillospiraceae bacterium
CGGCCTCTAAAAACGGTTTTTGCGGCATGCTTGCTTCCTCCTAACAAAACAGAGGCAAACCCCACGGGCCTGCCTCTGCCTTTTCCTTTTAGTCGATCTCCACAGCGACCTTGGCGTCCTGACGGGTGGCAGCGGCGCGCATAACGGTACGCATTGCCTTGGCAATGCGGCCCTGCTTGCCGATGACACGGCCCATATCCTCGGGGGCCACGTGCAGATGGAATACCACCGTGCCGTCCTCCATGGGCTCATCCTGCTCTACGACCACTGCAGAAGGATCCTCCACCAGCCCCTGGGCAATGGTGATGAGAAGTTCTTTCATCTGTTTCCTCCTGTTGTGAGTGCCGGGGGATTATTCCAGGCCGGCCTTCTTCAGCAGAACCTTGACGGTATCGGTGGGCTGAGCACCGTTGGCGATCCAGTTCTTGGCCTTCTCCATGTCGATCTTGATGGTAGAGGGCTCGGTCAGGGGGTTGTAATAGCCGATCTCCTCGATGAAGCGGCCATCACGGGGATAGCGGGAATCCGCCACCACAACACGATAGGACGGAGCCTTCTTGGCGCCGGTGCGGCGCAGACGAATCTTAACTGCCATAATAAAGTACCTCCAAAAAATAATTTTTTACATATTTATCTTCATCCATAAGCTATGGAGTGAATTCAGAATCCGCGGCGGCCGTGACCGCCCATGGGAGGCATCATGCCACCCATACCACCCATACCGGGCAGGTTGGGCATACCGTGCATACGGCCGCCCTTTTTGCTCATTTTCTTGAGCTGCTTCATCATATCCTGCATGGTGCGGTACTGCTTGAGCAGGCGGTTGACGTCCTCCACCCGCTGGCCGCAGCCGGCGGCGATACGCCGCTTGCGGGAGGGGTTAATCAGGTCGGGCTTGGCCCGCTCCGCCGGGGTCATGGACAGGATGATGGCCTCCAGCCGGGTGAACTGGCGGGGGTCGATCTCCACGTCCTTGAGCTGCTTGCCCATACCGGGGATCATGCCCAGCATGCTCTTGAGGTCCCCCATCTTCTGGATCTGCCGGAACTGCTCCAGCATATCGCTCAGATCGAATTTGTCCTCCTGCAGCTTGCGGGCCAGCTCCTCGGCTTGCTTTTCGTCGATCTGCTGCTCCGCCTTTTCGATGAGGGACATGACGTCTCCCATCCCCAGGATACGGGATGCCATTCGCTCGGGGTGGAAGACCTCCAGATCGTCCAGCTTTTCGCCCATACCGGCGAACTTGATAGGCTTGCCGGTGACGGCGCGTACCGACAGGGCCGCACCGCCACGGGTGTCGCCGTCCAGCTTGGTGAGGATAACGCCGGTGATGCCCAGGGCCTCGTCAAAGGAGGAGGCCACGTTGACCGCGTCCTGACCGGTCATGGCGTCCACCACCAGCAGGATCTCGGCGGGCTGTACGGTGCTGCGGATGTTCTTGAGCTCATCCATCAGCTGCTCGTCGATGTGCAGACGGCCGGCGGTATCCAGGATCACGTAGTCGTTGCCGTGGTCCTTGGCGTGGACCACCGCCTCTTTGGCGATCCTGACCGGGTCTTCGGTGCCCCGCTGGAACACCGGCACGCCGGCCCGCTCCGCCACCACGCACAACTGGTCGATGGCCGCCGGGCGGTAGATATCACAGGCCACCAGCAGGGGGCGATGGCCCTTTTTCTTGAGGAATTTGGCCAGCTTGCCGCTGTGGGTGGTCTTACCGGAGCCCTGCAGACCGCACATAAGGATGACGCAAGGGGGGCGGTTGGCATTGGCCAGGGGGGCCGCCTGGCCGCCCATCAGCTGGGTCAGCTGCTCATTGACGATCTTGATGACCATCTGGGCCGGGGTCAGGCTCTCCATCACCTTGGCGCCCACCGCCTCCTCCACGATCTTGCTCGTGAAGTCCTTGGCCACCTTATAGTTTACGTCCGCCTCCAGCAGAGCCAGACGCACCTCACGCATGGCCTCTTTTACGTCCGCTTCGGAAAGCTTGCCGTGGTTGCGGAGCTTTTTGAACGAGGCCGCCAGCTTTTCACTGAGTCCTTCGAATGCCATGGGGGTCACCTGCCTTTCTGCCGTGGGTTACGTGGTGTAGTTATTCTGCCTTTTCCAGCATGCTGGCCAGCATCATGATGCGGGCCGCGCCTTCGCTGATCTCCCGGGGGCAGCCGGGGAATTCGCTGTACTGCCGGATGGTCTGGGCCAGATCGTAGATCTCCCGGACGTCGCTGTCGATCTTGCGGAATCGGCGGGCCAGGCCCAGCCGCTCCTCCATCTCCAGCATCTGCGCCTCGGCACGCTTGATGGAGTCCCGCACGCCCTGACGGGTGATGCCCTCATTCTCGGCGATCTCGGACAGAGAGAGGTCTTCATTGTAATAATAATCCACCATATCGCGCTGCTTGTCGGTCAGCATATCGCCGTAAAAATCCAGCAGCAGAGAGATCTCCAGATTCTTGCTCATAGTGCGCCTCCGTTCTGTCCTGATGTAAAGCGTTCTGCTTTACACATATTATACTGCAAAACCCCGCTGTTGTCAAGGCTTTTTTGTAGTGCTGTAAAGGTTTTTTACTTTTCATGCATTTTGCGAAAAATCTTCCACAAAGTTGCTCGGTTCTGTGGAAAAACGCACAAGAAGAAAGCCTGCATTTTCCGTGCAGGCTTTGTGCGTCAGCGGATCACAAAGGAGTCGATGCACCGCTGACACATATTCTTCTCTTTATACTGGCTGCCGGTCTTTACAATACATAGCCAAAGCTCAGCACGCATCTGTCTGCATCCGGCGCATATGCCGGCGGGTTGCTGTTCGCAGCGCACAATATCCGTGTAGGGGCGCTTCTTCTCCGATCCGGCCGTCTTCGATGCAGCACCGGAATGGCTGGTATTCTGCTCATCACGAAACCGCAGCACGATGGCCGTGTCCACCACCTCACCAAAGCCGTAAATCAGGCAGGAGCTGACAAACGCTATCATCGGTCCCACGATCCACGTCAAAAAGCCCCAACCAACTCGCTCCTCAACCATCAAAACAATACCGCCCACAAAAGCGCTGACGCATAAGATCAGAAACGCCGCTTGCGCAATCCTTTTAATCGTTTTTCCTACGTCTGCAAACATTTCCCTTCTCCTCCTTTAGAATGACTTTAGCATACCATCTCCCCTGTCCATTGTCAAGGCAGGAAACACGGGCACTCTCTATATAGGAGATCGGGCACCCTCGGATCGTCAAAGCCTGCCCGTCTCGCTACAAAGAAAAGTGGCCTACCCTTACGGATAGGCCACTTGCAATCAAGCGAAAATTCAGTTAAGAATTAGGCATTGATCTTGGAGACAACGCCGGAACCCACGGTACGGCCACCCTCACGGATAGCGAAACGCAGACCCTCTTCGATGGCGATGGGGGTGATCAGCTCAACATCCATCTCGACGTTATCGCCGGGCATGCACATCTCAACGCCGGCGGGCAGGTTGATGACGCCGGTCACGTCGGTGGTACGGAAGTAGAACTGAGGACGATAGTTGTTGAAGAAGGGGGTGTGACGGCCGCCTTCGTCCTTGGACAGGACATAGACGTTGGCATGGAACTTGGTGTGGGGGTTCACAGAACCAACCTTACACAGAACCTGGCCACGCTCGATCTCGTCACGGGAAACACCGCGCAGCAGAGCGCCGATGTTGTCGCCGGCCTCGGCGTAATCCAGCATCTTGCGGAACATCTCGATACCGGTAACAACGGTCTTGCGGCGATCCTCGGTCAGACCGATGATCTCCACTTCCTCAGACAGGTTCAGACGGCCACGCTCCACACGACCGGTAGCAACAGTACCACGGCCGGAGATGGTGAAGACGTCCTCAACGGGCATCAGGAAGGGCTTCTCGTCGTCACGGACAGGGCTGGGGATGTACTCATCCACAGCGTCCATCAGAGCCAGGATGGGAGCGTACTCGGGAGCGTCAGCGGTGGTGGCGGGGCACTCCAGAG
>SVMH01000079.1 GCA_015067525.1 Oscillospiraceae bacterium
GATCTCCGGCGAGGAACTGCAGGATATTACCGGTCAGCTTCTGGCCAGCGGCGCGGGCATTGTTGAAATGAACACCATCCGCAAGCGGCTCTCCGCCGTCAAGGGCGGACGGTTTGCCCAGCTCTGCGCTCCTGCAAAAGTTTTTTCCGTGGTGCTCAGCGATATTCTGGGCGATCCGCTGGACATGATCGCCTCCGGCCCCGCCTATCCCGATCAGTCCACCTGTGCGCAGGCGCTGGACATCGCAAAGCGCTACGATCTGCAGCTTTCGGCACAGGCATGGGAACTCCTCGGCAAGGAAACCCCCAAGGAACTGGACAATGTGGAGACTCTCATTACGGGCAGCGTGCGGGAACTGTGCACCGCCGCAGCCGATGCGTGCCGGAAGCTGGGGTATGAACCCACCATTCTCACAGACCTGCTCAGCTGTCAGGCAAAAGAGGCCGGCACCTTCCTCGCCAACATTGCCCGCAGCAACGCAAATACCGAAACCGCCATGGCATTTCTTGCCGGCGGCGAGACCGTAGTGCAGCTGACCGGTAAGGGCAAGGGCGGCCGCAATCAGGAACTGGCTCTCTCCGCAGCGGCCGGTATTGCGGGTCTTGACAATGTTGCCGTCTTCTCCGTGGGCTCCGACGGCACAGATGGCCCCACCGACGCCGCCGGCGGTCTGGTGGACGGCGACACAGCCGCGGAGCTTTCCGCACAGGGCGTCGAGATCCATCAGGTGCTGCAGGACAACGACGCCTACCACGCCCTGCAGAAAACGAACAGCCTGCTGATCACCGGCCCCACCGGCACCAACGTCAACGACGTGGCGGTGGTCCTCATTGGCCCCCGCGCATAACTGATGCGGACACAAAAAGATCCCCAAACGAAGAAGTTCTTCGTTTGGGGATCTTCTTTTTTGTTTAGTTGTGCTTGCCGAGATAGGCTTCCTTCACGCGTTCGTCTGCCAGCAGTTCGGCGCCGGTGCCGGACATGGTGATGTTGCCGGTTTCCAGAACGTAGGCAAGGTCCGCGATCTTCAGGGCCATGTTGGCGTTCTGCTCGATCAGCAGCACGGTGACGCCCTGACGGTTGATCTCCTGAATGATCTTGAAGATATCCTGAACCACCAGAGGAGCAAGGCCCAGAGAGGGTTCGTCCAGCATCATCAGCTGGGGACGGGACATCAGGGCACGGCCCACAGCCAGCATCTGCTGCTCGCCGCCGGAGAGGGTACCGGCCAGCTGCCAGCTGCGCTCCTCCAGACGGGGGAACAGGCTGTAAACCCACTTAATATCCTTTTCGATCTCTTCCTTGTCCTTACGGAGGTAGGCGCCGATCTTCAGGTTTTCCAGAACGGTCATATCGGGGAACACGCGGCGGCCCTCGGGGCTCATGGCGATACCGGAGGTCACGATCTTATCGATGGACTTGCCCAGCAGTTCCTCGCCGTTCCACTTGATGGAGCCGGAGGCGGCCTTGACCAGTCCGGTGATGGTACGCAGGGTGGTGGACTTGCCGGCGCCGTTGGCGCCGATCAGGGTGACGATCTTGCCGTCGGGCACTTCCAGAGAAATGCCGCGCAGGGCCTGAATGCCGCCGTAATTGACATGCAGATTTTCAATGTTAAGCATCTTCGGCCACCCCCAAGTATGCGTCGATGACGCGCTGATTGCTCTGGATCTCCGCAGGCGTGCCCTCGGCGATCAGCTTGCCGAAGTCCAGAACGTAGATGCGGTCGGAAATATCCATGACCAGATTCATGTGGTGCTCAATGAGCAGAATGGTTACTTTGAACTTGTCGCGCAGCTCGCCGATGAAGGCGGTCAGTTCATCGGTTTCCTGCGGGTTCATGCCGGCTGCGGGTTCGTCCAGCAGCAGCAGAGTGGGCTCGGCTGCCAGTGCGCGGGCGATCTCCAGACGGCGCTGCTTGCCGTAAGGAAGACTGGTGGCCAGTTCGTCCTTCACATCGTCCAGACCCACGATCTTCAGCAGCTCCATGACTTCCTCACGCTGCTTGGCCTCTTCCTTGCGGTTCAGACGGAAGGTGGCGGAGAAGACGTTGCTGGTGGAGCGGCAGTGCTTGGCGATCAGCACGTTATTGAACACAGTCTGGGACTTCCACAGGCGGATGTTCTGGAACGTACGGGCCATGCCCAGCTTGGTGATCTTATCGGGGGTAGGCGCCAGAACGTTGGTATAATCGCCGTTATGCTGGCCCTTATACAGCTTCTTCATCTTGCCCTGAGGATGGTTTTCCACGATCTTCTCGCCGTTGAACCAGACCGCGCCGTTGGAGGGCTGGTACACGCCGGTGATGCCGTTGAAAGCGGTGGTCTTACCGGCGCCGTTGGGGCCGATCAGGGCCACGATCTCGCCCTCGTTGATCTCCATATTCAGGTTATCCACAGCCACCACGCCGCCGAACTGCATGGTAGCGTTTTCAACTTTCAGAACATTCTTGCTCATTCGGCAGCCTCCTTCTTACGCTTTCTGGCCCGTCCGTCGATCAGGTCGGGCAGTTCCTTATCACCCATGATACCCTTGCGGAAGAACAGCACGATCACCATGATGATGATGGAGAACACGGCCATACGGAAGCCGTTTTTAAAGATACCGGGGGCGTTGATGCCCAGGAAGGTACCGGAGTCCAGACCACGCAGCAGCCACTCGGAGGAGAAGATGTACAGGAAGCTGGCCAGCACGGAGCCGGTGATAGAGCCGATGCCGCCGATGACGACGATCAGCAAAATCTCGTAAGTCAGAGCGCTCTTGAAGGGAGCCGCCGCAATGGTGCCCATATACATGGCCATCATGCCGCCGCCGATGCCGGCGAAGAAGGAACTGATAATGAATGCCATGCGCTTATGCTTGGCCAGATTGATGCCCATGGCCTCGGCGGCCACTTCGTCATCACGGATGGCGCGGAACGCGCGGCCGTAGGTGGAAGTAATCAGCATCAGAATCACGGCGATCATCAATCCCGCCACCAGCACATAGGGGGTAGCGTGAGAGAACACAGGATAGCTCTTGAGCAGGTTGGAGCCGTTGGTGATGGGACCCAGCGCGTTCCACTGGAAGAAAGCACGCAGAATTTCAGCAAAGCCAAGGGTTGCGATGGCCAGATAGTCGCTCTTCAGACGCAGCACGGGCAGACCGATGAGGTATGCCATCAGGGCAGCCAGCAATCCGCCGATCAGCAGAGCCACCAGCATACCCACAACGCCGCCGACGCCCTCACCCAGAATGCCGCCGAACACTTCCGGCAGAGAGAAATGGATGGCGCCGCCGTCAAAGTACTGATACACGCTGGCGCGCTTGGCAACCGGGATGGTCAGCACGCCGTAGGCATAGGCGCCCAGCAGCATAAAGCCCGCCTGACCCAGAGAGAACAGGCCGGTAAAGCCGTTGAGCAGGTTCATAGATACGGCCACCAGTGCATACACAGTCGCCTTCTTGATGACCGTAACGGCAATGTGATAGGTGGGCAGCATCATGTCCACGATCACACAGGCTGCAAACAGCACAGCCAAAACCACTGCCGTGAAAACAGTCTTTTTCTTCGTCATATTCATGCCTTACCCCTCCTTACACCTTGTCGGTGACCTTCTCACCGAACAAACCGGTGGGCTTGACGCACAGAACCACAATCAGTAGAGCGAAGGTGAATGCATCGGAGAAGGTGGTGTAACCCAGACCCTTGATGATCTCCTCGCACAGGCCGATGATGAAGGCGCCCACCACAGCGCCGGGGATGGAGCCGATGCCGCCGAAAACGGCTGCCACAAATGCCTTCAGGCCGGGCATACCGCCGGAGGTAATGGCCACGGAGGGATAGTTGGTGAAATACAGCATGGAACCCACGGCTGCCAGGAAGGAACCGATGATGAAGGTCATGGAGATGACGCGGTTGATC
>SVMH01000080.1 GCA_015067525.1 Oscillospiraceae bacterium
ATGCATTAAAGCTTGAAGTCAGTGTGGGTGCTTACAAGTGCAAAGAATGTGGATGCGAAATTGTACCTACTTATAAAGAAGTAATGATGGCAATGCACAGAGGATTCACCCGTCACTTAAAGTGTCCTAAATGCAACAAACGCACATGGTGCAAGAAAGTATTGAAGAAGTAAATTCCAATTTGTCGAATAGATAAAGAGCGCACTTCTATACACCCTTGGGTGTAGTGCGCGGGGTGCCATTTCGCAACGATCCCAAGCCAGTGCATAATACAAAATCCGACCTGTGATCACAGTCGCAGGTCGGATTAACTGTTTTACGAGCACACCCCCAAGGTGCATCGCTTTTTTAGTTTATTATCTGCCCAGCTGCCAGAAGGCCACGGCGCTGGCGGCGGCTACGTTGAGGGAGTCCACCCCGTGGGACATGGGGATCATCACCGTGTAGTCGCAGCCGGCGATGGTGTCACCGGCCAGACCGTCGCCTTCCGTACCCAGCACGATGCAAAGCTTTTCCTCTGCCATGAGGGCGGGGTCATCGATGGACACCGAGTCCTGGCGCAGCGCCATGGCGGCTGTTTTAAAGCCCATCTGGCGCAAACGCGCCATGCCTTTTTCCGGCCAGTCGGCCATCTCGTCGCCCAGATAGGTCCACGGGATCTGGAACACGGTGCCCATGCTGACGCGGGCGCTGCGGCGGTACAGGGGATTGGAGCAGCCGGGCGTCAGGAGGATGGCGTCCATATTCAGCGCTGCGGCGGAGCGGAAAATAGCGCCCACGTTGGTGGGGTTCATCACGTTTTCCAGAAGCACGATGCGCCGCGCCTTTTGGCAGATTTCCTCCGCCGTGGGCAGCGGCTTGCGCCGCATGGCGCACAGCGTGCCGCGGGTCAGCTGAAAGCCGGTCAGCTGGGTCAGTACATCGAATTCCGCCGTGTAGACCGGCACATCGCCGCAGCGTGCAATGATCTCCTTGGCCTGCCCTTCGATGTGCTTGCGCTCCATCAGCAGCGACACCGGCTCATAGCCGGCGTCCAACGCCCGGCCGATGACCAGCGGGCTTTCGGCGATGAAGAGTCCCTCTGCCAGACAGTGGCGGTTTAAAAGCTGGGCCTCGGTGAGGCGGGCGTATACGTCCAGCAGCGGATCGGAAAAGTCGGTGATCTCAATGATGTGGGCCATGGCGCATCTCCTTTGCCAAACTGTTGTTTCACCTGTCATTATAGTGGGTCGCGGGAGGGGTGTCAAATAAAAGAAAAGCAGTCCGTTTGAGCGGACTGCTTTTTCATTACTATGCAGCGAGACTTTTTCCGAAACGGAACGTGGCGATAAAGGACAGAAGCAGCAGCGAGAGAAAAGCGTAGCCAAACAACACGCCTGTGATGAACCGGCGGAAGTTGGTGCTCTCATAGCGCGTCTTCAACTGTATAAAGCCGTCTGCCGCCAAAGGAAGCAGCATCAGCACCGCCGCCCACACCGGTGGAAAAAAGAAACAGCAGCTGACCGATGAGATCAGCATACCGACCAACTCTCCGGTACAGCGGGCACAGATGGGGAAACGCCGCTTGCAAAAGATAAAGGATCGGTCCGGCCGGCAATGGCAGCCGAAAAAGATGGGCAGCCATCGATACAGCCAGAGTTCGATTCTTTTACGCACCGTAGACACCGGCGGCAACGCCGAGCACCATCAGTACCACATACAGCACGACAGACACGATCACGCTGATCAGCGCGCCCATGCCGGCAGCCTTGGACGTTTTGGGCTTGGTATCGCGCCAGACCAGAAACAGGATCAGGCCCACGAGGGGGATCATACAGCCCAGAAAACCCCAACCGAAGCCGCCGTTATCCACTACCTGAGGTGCGGAACCGGCTTCGCTCTGTGCTGCGCCGCAGTAAGCGCAATGAGAGGCTGCATCGTCGATCTGGTGACCACATTTCTTGCAATAAGCCATAAGAATACCTCCGTTTATTGTGATTATTCCCACAAGGATATAATACAGATTATAGCACAAATTGTCGATTCGTCAAGGTGCGGTGCCTTGCTGTTTCGTCAGCCCGATTTTCGTTGCTTTTCGACAGAATTGTGGTATGATAGAGAAAACGCGCAAAAGGAGAGAGCGTATGAGCATTGCAGTCATCGGTGCCGTATTCGTCGACATCAAGGGGTTCCCGCTGGACCACTACCTGCCCACTGGCCGCAACGCAGGCCGCGTGGAGTATATCCACGGCGGCGTGGCCCGCAACGTGGTGGAGGATATTGCCAACATGGAGCTGCGGCCCACCTTCGTCAGCATTGTGGACGATACGCCCATGGGTACGGCGGTGGTGGAGAAGCTGCGCAACCACAAGGTCAACACCGACTATATCATGACCATCCCTGACGGTATGGGCACCTGGTTGGCTGTCTTTGATGAGGACGGCGACGTGGCCGGCTCCATCTCCAAGCGCCCCAACATGATGCCGCTGCTGGACTTGCTGGAAGAGAAGGGCGATGAGATATTCTCCTCCGTCAATGGCGTGGTGCTGGAAGTGGATCTGGACAAGGAGATCGTCAAAAAAGTGATCGAGCTGGCGGAGAAACACCATACTAAGCTCTTTGCGCTGGTGTCCAACATGAGCATCGCCGTCAAGCGCCGCGACTTTTTGCAGAAGTTTGACTGCTTCATCTGCAACCAGCAGGAGGCGGGCCAGCTGTTTCTGGACGACTATATGGACAAGACGCCCGACGAGATGTGTGACATTCTGCAGGATAAGGTGCTGCAAGCCCAGTTCCCCTCCATGGTGGTCACCATGGGCGGCAAGGGCGCGGTCTACGCTGACTGCAACGGTGTGAGTGGTATGTGCCCGGCCCGCAGCGTGCAGGTGGTGGACACCACCGGCGCCGGCGACGCTTTCTGCGCCGGTGTCTCCATCGGTCTGACCTACGGCAAGACGCTGGGCGAGGCGGTGGATATGGGTACGTATCTGGCGGCTTCCGTTATTACTTCTTCGGAAAATGTCTGCCCCCGTTTCCGTCCGCAGGAGATCGGCTTGGACGTGGAAGTGGACGAATAAAGGGAATATATTCAGTTTTCGCAAAGAAAGCGGGCGGTGGCAAAACCGCCCGCTTTTGTGCTTGACAATCGGCGGCGGAGTGCTATAATGAGCCATCATCCAACTGGAAAATATTTCAAGGAAGAAGGCCTGTGTCATGCAAATTATGCTCAGCCTGTCCGTGGCCCTGCTGGCCGGACTGGGACTGACCCGTTTGGTACGTCTTTTCAAACTTCCGGATGTGACGGCTTACCTCATCGCCGGTATCCTGATAGGCCCCTATGTGCTGGGTGCGTTGGGGATCCCCGGTCTTGGTTTCATCAGCATGGAGGAGATCGAGACCTACGGTCTGCTGTCGGATCTGGCGCTGGGCTTCATCGCCTTTTCCATCGGCAACGAATTCCGCCTCAGCGACCTCAGGCACATCGGACGCCAGGCGTTGGTGGTGGGCACGGTGCAGGCGGTATTTACCACGCTGCTGGTGGATGCGGCCCTCATCGGCCTGCACTTCCTGATGCCGGACAAGCTACCCCTGCCGGCGGCCATCGTGCTGGGCGCCGTGGCCTCGGCCACCGCTCCCGCCGCCACGCTGATGGTGGTCCGGCAATATAAGGCTAAGGGTCCGCTGACGGATATCCTGCTGCCCATCGTGGCGCTGGATGACGCGGTGGGACTTGTTTTGTTTGCTGTGTCCTTCGGCGTGGCCAAGGCGCTGATCTCCGGCCGTGTGGATCTGCTGTCGGTGATTTTGGAGCCGCTGCTGGAAGTGGTGCTGTCTCTGGCGCTGGGCGCACTGATGGGCGCGGTGTTCTCCTGGTCCGAGCGCCAGAGACAGCACCACTTCCAG
>SVMH01000081.1 GCA_015067525.1 Oscillospiraceae bacterium
GAAGTCGGAGCTGACGCCGGAGATACCCAGAACGCCGGACTTCTTGTTGAGGATGTTCAGCATTTCCTTGATGTCGTAGCCATAGCGGCCCATCAGGTACTCCATGATGGTGGCGTCGATATCACCGGCGCGGGTGCCCATGGGGAAGCCGGCGAGGGGGCCAAGGCCCATGGTGGTGTCCTGGCACTTGCCGTCGATGCAGGCGGACAGGGAGGAACCGTTGCCCAGATGGCAGCAGACAATTTTGCTGTGCTCGGGGTTGCCCAGCATGTCGATGGCGCGGGCGCTGACATAGCGGTGAGAAGTACCGTGGAAGCCGTAACGACGGACGTCGTCCTTCTCATAGTACTCGTAGGGGATGGCGTAGATATAAGCCTTGGGAGGCATGGTCATGTGGAAGGCGGTATCGAAGACGGCGACCTGAGGAGTCTTGGGCATGATGGCCTGGCAGGCGCGGATGCCCATGAGGTTTGCGGGGTTGTGGAGGGGGCCCAGGGGGATGCACTTCTCGATGGCAGCGATGCAGGCATCGTCGATGATGCAGCTCTCGGTGAAGGCAGCGCCGCCGTGCAGCACGCGGTGACCGACAGCAGCGATCTCATCGGTAGAGGCGATGACGCCCTTGGCGGGATCGACCATGATGTCCAGAACAGCCTGAATGGCCTCGCTGTGGGTGGGCATGGCGATGTCCATCTTGACATCCTCACGACCGGGGACCTTGTGGGTCAAACGGCCGTCGATACCGATACGCTCGCAAAGACCCTTGGCGAAAACCTCGCCGCCCTCAGACTCCATGAACTGATACTTCAGAGAGGAGCTGCCGGCATTGATCACCAGAATTTTCATGTTGATTCGTTCTCCTTACCTGTTATTGTTTTGTTATTTTTCGTTTCCAGTCTGTGACTTGCAATTTGCGCAAGAGACGGGTACAATACATACAGGTTCTATTGTAGACTATTTTTCTCCGGCAGACAACTACTAATTTACAAAAATTTTGGAATTTTGGAGGGCGAAACATGGCGGCTGTGGCAGGTGTGATTGCGGAATACAATCCTTTTCACCTCGGTCATGCCTATCAGCTTTCGGCCATCCGGGAAATGCTGGGAGAGGATACCGCCATTGTGGCGGTGATGAGCGGCAATTTCGTCCAGCGGGGGGAATGCGCCATCATGGAAAAGCATGCCAGAGCCGAGGCTGCCGTGCTGGGCGGCGCGGATCTGGTGCTGGAACTGCCCACGGTCTATTCTGCCGCCACGGCGGAGATTTTTGCCCGGGGCGGAGTGGAGGCCCTTGCCGCCACCGGCGTTGTGACCCACCTGTGTTTTGGCAGCGAGAGCGGGGAAATCGAACCGCTGCGCGCTGCGGCGGACTGCCTTGCAAGCGAAGACTATCGTGCTGCGCTGCGCCGGTTTCTGGAGGGCGGCATGAGCTTTGCTTCTGCCCGGCAGGCGGCGGCGGAGTCGCTGATCGGTGAGGCGGCGCAGTGCCTTTCCGGTGCCAACAACAATCTGGGGGTGGAGTACCTCCGGGCAATGAAGCGCATCGGTACGTCCATGGAACCGATCACCGTTCGCCGCATCGGCGACGGACACGACAGCGAAGCGGCGGGGGAGTACCCCTCTGCATCCGCCATTCGCCGGGCCATCCTTGGCGGCGACGCTTGGCAGCACATGGTGCCGGAGGGAACGGCAGCGGTGCTGGAGCGGGAGATGGAAATGGGGCGGG
This sequence comes from Oscillospiraceae bacterium, assembly GCA_015067525.1. GTDB lineage: Bacteria > Bacillota > Clostridia > Oscillospirales > Oscillospiraceae > Vescimonas. The sequence goes on from SVMH01000081.1 coordinate 1,726, forward strand.
CCCCTTCGGCCATGACCTGCGCGGGCCGCAGCATCCTCTACCGGCTGCGGTGCATGCAGGAGGAGGACTTCCTGCCCTATGACGGCGGGGAGGAAGGACTGTACCATCGCTTCTACAAGGCGGTGCGGCAGGGCAACAACCTGGAGGAGATCCTCAACCTGGCCAAGACCAAGCGCTATACCCACGCGCGGCTGCGCCGCATGGCGCTGCACGCGTGGCTGGGTCTGGAGCGCGCGCCGGAGCGGATGCCCTACCTGCGCGTCCTTGCGGCCAACAAGCGCGGCTGCGGCTTGCTGAAGGAAATGAAAGTGTGTGCGGCGCTGCCGGTGATCACCAAAAGCGCCGGTGTGAGAAAAATGGGGGAAGAAGCAGACCGCTTTTTCGCCGCCGAGGCGAGAAACACCGATCTGTACGCCCTGTGCTGTCCGGCCATTGGCGGCGTGGACAGCGACTATACCACGGATCCTGTGATCCTGTGACAGCAGAAAGGAGACCATATATGAAACGACTGTTGTCTTTTATGCTGACGCTGGCCTTGTGCCTTCCTATGATCGCCTGCGGTCTGGGAAATACCCCTGCCGATAACGGCGGCGCCGGCAACGGAAATTCCACCAATCATACGGACACCCAGACGCCCGAAACACCGGAAGTTCCCGCTCCGCCCTATACCTTTGTGACGGAGACCACGGCGGATAAATACTCTAATGATGAGGGGAAACTCATCGCTTCCTACAGTTATTCCATCATTCGTATGAAGCTGGCGGAGGGCGCCGATGAGGCTGTTCAGACCATGGCAGAGACCTTCAACGCAGAGATGGACGCGCTGCTGGGCCGCTGTCTGGAGAGCGGTGAGGAGCTGGGCGACTGGGCGATCTACGATCCCAACATAGGCGACGGAAACCATTATACCGACGAGGTGGATGTGTCCTGGGAGCAGGTGGGCGATTTCCTGTCCATCAGCTACAACGGTTACTACTGGGCCGGCGGTGCTCACGGTATGCCCAATTGCTACAGCTATCTCTTTGATCTGGAGCGGGGCGTGTACATCGATCCCATTGAAATTGCGGATGATCCCGAGCTGTTCCGCTCTACGGTCACCGATCTGCTGCTGGACGAGCTGGACAGCAACCCCGATTACGCGGGCGGTTTCTTTGAGGACTATGCCGCCACCACCTCCAAGTGGAACGAATTCTGCGTGCTGCTGGGTGAAACCGATATGACGGTGGTGTTTGCCCCCTATGTCCTTGGACCCTACGCCATGGGTGCGGTGGAGGTCAGCATCGGCTACGATGAGATCCGCACCGTGCTGGGCGAGGGCGGCGTGGAACGCCTCGGCATTTGATACAAACAAAAGGACGGTTGAAAAACCGTCCTTTTTTGTTACCAGTTTCGGATCTTTGTGGCGCTTTTGTAGAGAACACCGTTCTGGGGTTCGGTGCCGTACACTTCAAACAGCTCTGCCACGGTGACGAAGGCGTAGCCCTCCTTTTGCAGCGCGTCAATGATCTGCAGCGCGGCAGCCACGCTGGAGGGATAGAAGTCGTGGAGCAGCACGATGTCCCCTGCCTGTATGCTGCCGATGACCTGCTGCGCCACTTGGTCGGCGTTCAGCTTTTTCCAGTCCTCGGGATCCAGACTCCAGTAGATCATAGGCGTGTGGATCAGCTTGGCGCGTGAGGTGTCCACCATGCCGTAAGGCGGGCGCAGCCAGTAGTCTCCTTCGCCCAGAATTTCGGTGAGCAGCACCTCGGTTTTGTGGATCTCCTCGATGATGCTGTCATCCTTAGCCTCCTCAAGGCGAATGTGGGAGTAGGTGTGGTTGCCGATCTGATGTCCTAGGGCTGCCATGCGCCGCACCAGATCTTCGTTGCCCTGGATCTGCTCGCCCACGAGGAAAAAGGTAGCGCTGACACCCCGTTCCTTCAGACCGTCCAGCAGCGCGGCGGTAGTGTCGGCACGGGGACCGTCGTCAAAGGTGAGAGCTACATATTTGAGGTTGTTTTCTTTGGCGGGAAGGGACACCTCAGCTGATACCTCGTGGACGGGAGCGGTGCAGGCGGAGAGAAAGAGTCCTGCAGTGAGCAGGAGAAGCAAGCATGTTTTTTTCATGGGGATAGTATGGGGAGAAAATGAAAAAAGATGCAGTGATTATCCGCC
>SVMH01000022.1 GCA_015067525.1 Oscillospiraceae bacterium
TGGTGCTTTTCGTTTCGTTCATTGTTTAATTTACAAGGTACACGTCCCATTCGCGGAACAGTCATTATATTAGCACATGGCTTCCATCTTGTCAACTTATTTTTTGCAAAATTCGTTAACTTTTTTCGGAGGCCGGCGCCTCAGCCGCCCGAGCGGACAGCTTTGTTAGAATACCACTCCACAGCACAATTGTCAAGAACTTTTTCCATCTTTTTATGGGTTTTTTCATCTTTTGGAAAGGGCATGACAAGACGCTCCTATTGTGCTACAATACCTATATAAATATACACCACCTACAGGAGGTGACCTGTTTGCAGATCAAGCATATGACCGCCACCTTTGGCAGGCTGGATGCCGCCCAGTTGGAACTGCAGCCGGGGCTGAACATCATTCACGCGCCCAACGAGTCCGGCAAGTCCACCTGGTGCCATTTCATCCGCACCATGTTCTACGGCCTTCCCACCCGTGACCGCGGCCCGCTGGCCGACAAGAATCGCTTCGCCCCCTGGGACGGCACCGCCATGAGCGGCCGGATGGAGTTCTCCGCCAAGGGGCAGGATTTCACCGTCATCCGCCGCACCCAGCGCGCCGCCGCGCCCATGGGCGAGTTCAGCTGCACCTACAGCGGCACCGCCGATCCCGTGCCCAACATCAACGGCCTCAACTTCGGCGAGGCGCTGCTGGGCGTGGGGCGCGACGTTTTTGTCCGCAGCGCCTTCATCGGCCAGAGCGGACTGGCGCTGGATAAGGATGCCGAGCTGGAGCGCCGCATCTCCGCCCTCGTCACTTCCGGCGAGGAGGAGGTATCCTTCACCGAGACCAACGAGCGGCTGAAAAAGCAGCTCAACCGCCGCAGGCACAATAAGACCGGCCTGATCCCCGCGCTGGAGCAGGAGATCGCCCAGCTGTCCGCCACGCTGCAGCAGCTGCAGTCCCTGCACCAGCAGGAAGAGGCCGCCCGCCAGCAGTTGGCCCAATACGAGCGGCAAGTGGACGAGCTGCAGCAGCGATTGGCACAGTGGGAGGCGCTGGAGCGGCAGGACGCACTGCGCACCTATCTGCAGGCGCAGGAAACGGCCCGCACCGCCGCGGAATACGCCCAGACGCTGCAGCAGGCCGACGCCGCACTGCCAGACGCCGCAGGACTTGCCCGTATGAACGGCATGGCCGACGCGCTGGACCAGACGCTGGAGCGGGCCAAGGAGGCCGGCGAAGCGGCGCTCGCCCGACAGGCCGAGGCCGACGAGGCGCAGGCTGTCTGGCAGGCCCACCCCCTCTACCCCGCCGACGAAGGTCAGCTGACTGACCGGCTGGAGGGTATTCAAACCGCTGCCCGAAAGTTCTCCGTTTGGATGGCGCTGCTGGCCCTCGCCGCAGGAGGCGGCGCCGGCTACGGCGCATGGCACTTCCTGCAGCAGCTGCCCACCGCCCTGGGTGTGGGGGTTGGCGTGTGCGCGCTGATCCTCATTATATATAATAGTATCCGCCTACACCGCAACAAGGTGGCCGCTGCACAGGCCGAGGCCGAACGTCAGCAGTTTGCCGAGGAAATGAACGCCTATCTGCAGCTGCAGCAGCAATGTGAGCTGGCCAAGGATGAGGCACAAAACGCCACCGCTGCCGCCCACGGACTGCACCGCAGCTGCCGCGAAGGTCTGCTGCAGCTTTTGAGTCTGGTACAGCCCTTCTCCCCCGAAGCCGCCAATCTGACCAACGTGCGCGGCGCGCTGGAACAGGGCATGCTGCGCCGCCAGAAGCTGGACCGCGCCCAGCAGACCGCCAAGGAGGCCCGTCTGCGCTGCCAGCTGCTGCACCAGCACCTGCCCCAGGGTCCCCTGCCGGATCCCGACGAGCTGCTGCCCCGCCCCACCACCGGCCGCGCGCAGGTGCAGGAGGCCCTGCCCCGCGCCATGGCCAATGTACAAGCCACCCGCTCCCAGCTGGATATGCTGGGCGGTCAGATCCGCGCCATGGGCGACCGCGACACACTGGAGAGCCGCCTGGCCGGCAAGCAGGCAGAGCTTTCCCGCCTGCAGGGCGAGTATGACGCCATCGCCATGGCCATGGACGCTCTGAGCCGCGCCGACCAGACGCTGCAGAACCGCTTCTCCCCCGAGCTGGGCCAGCGGGCCGCCGAAATTTTCGGCGAGCTGACAGGCGGACGGTATCAGCAGGTGCTCTTTGACCGCTCCTTCGCCCTGTCCGCCGCCCCCACCAGCGATCCCTCCCCCCGCGACATCCGCCTTCTCAGCCAAGGCGCCGCCGACCAGCTGTATCTGGCCACCCGCCTTGCCATCTGTGAGATGGTACTGCCTGCGGACAAGGCCGTCCCCCTGATTCTGGATGACGCGCTGGCCAACTTCGACCAGGCGCGCATGGCAGCCGCGTTGGACTGGCTGACCGAAGCGGCAAAGGATCGGCAGATTCTGCTCTTCACCTGCCACACCCGCGAGAGCGAATATCTCTCCGGGCGCAGCGGTGTAGCCTGCATGAGCTTGTGACGCTGGACATTGCCCATGTTTCGTGCTATATTGGTTATATTATAATATGTATCCCGCGCCCATGGCGCATGTCAAAAAAGGAGACCTTTTATCATGAGCGAATGCAATCACAACTGCAGCAGCTGCAGCGAGAACTGCGGCGAGCGTAAGGAAAGCCCCTTCCAGATCAAGCCCCTGCGCGACGGCTGCCGTGTAGGCAAGGTATACGGCGTTGTGTCCGGCAAGGGCGGCGTGGGCAAGTCCATGGTCACCAGCCAGCTGGCCGTTACCATGCGCCGCCGCGGCTACAACGTGGCCGTGCTGGACGCCGACATTACCGGCCCCTCCATTCCCAAGGCCTTCGGCGTACACACCCGCGCCAACGGCTATGAAGACGCCATCCTGCCCGTGGAGACCGCCACCGGCATTCAGCTGATGAGCGTAAACCTGCTGCTGGAAAACGAGACCGACCCCGTGGTGTGGCGCGGGCCCGTCATCGGCGGCGTGGTACAGCAGTTCTGGGGCGATGTACTGTGGGACGACGTGGACTATATGTTCGTGGACATGCCTCCCGGAACCGGCGACGTGGCGCTGAACGTGTTCCAGACTCTGCCGGTGGACGGCATCATCATCGTCACCTCCCCCCAGGAGCTGGTGAGCATGGTGGTGGAAAAGGCCGTGAAGATGGCCCGCATGATGAACATTCCCATCGTGGGTCTGGTGGAGAACATGAGCTATCTCGCCTGCCCCGACTGCGGCAAGAAGATCTACATCTTCGGCGAGGGCCGCACCGACGAGGCTGCCGCCCGCTACGACCTGCCCGTGCTGGCCAAGATGCCCATCGACCCCGCCCTTGCCCAGCTGGTGGATGGCGGTGCCATCGAGACCTTCGAAGGCGGCTGGCTGGACGCCGTGGCCGACAAGCTGGTGTAACAAGCAAAAAAAGAAGTGTTCTGCGCGGAACACTTCTTTTTTTGTTGCTATTTGCCGCATGATTTGTTATTCTGCTCATAGAGAAAACACACAGGAGGGTTTGATATGAAACAGATGAAAAAGCTGCTGGCTCTTGCGCTGGCCGCACTGATGATCCTGAGCCTGACCGCCTGCTCCGGTCTGGTGGATAAAGCCACCGAGCTGCAGATGGCCGCGCTGGTGCAGGGCAACATTGACGAGCTGTATCTGGGTAAGTTTGACGCCGACTATCTCAAATCCGTCAACTCCACCGAAGAGGAAGCCAAGACCTATTATGAAGACGGTCTGGCTGCCGAGGCCGAGTACTTCGCCTATTACTTCGGCATCGAGTTCTTCACCGACGATCTGAAGGCGGAGCTCATGGACCTCTACCGCGAGATCTACTCCCACTCCAGCTATACCGTCGGCGCCGCCTCTACACTGGATGACACCACCGTCGTGGTCAAGGTGGACGTGCAGCCCATTGACATTTTTGTGCAGGTGGTGGACGGTTTTGAAGCCTACGCCGCCGATTTCTACGCCAAGTACACTTCGGATGTGGTGGAGGCCATGGATGACGCCGCCTATCAGGCCTTCGACGCCGAGTGGGCCAAGCTGGTGCTGGATCGGTGCTATGAAAAGCTGGAGACCATCGGCCACGAGGAAACCACCTCTCTGGCCGTTCAGGTAGTGCTGCAGGACGAGATCTGGCGCATCAGTGACGACTCCATGGCCGACATTGACACAGCCATGATCACCTATCCGTAATCTGCCATTCAAAAGCAAAAAAGAAGTGTTCCGAAAGGAACACTTCTTTTTATGCTTATTTCTTCTTTTTGCCGAGGTAGGCTTCCTTGATGGACTCGTCGGCCAGCAGCTCCGCACCGGTGCCGGTCTTGGTGATGGTACCGGTCTCCAGCACGTAGGCGATGTCGGCGATCTTCAGCGCCATGTTGGCGTTCTGCTCGATCAGCAGCACGGTCACGCCCTGCTGGTTGATGGTACGGATGATCTCAAAGATGCCCTGCACCACCAGCGGCGCCAGACCCAGAGAGGGCTCATCCATCATCAGCACCTTGGGACGGCTCATCAGCGCGCGGCCCACAGCCAGCATCTGCTGCTCGCCGCCGGACAGCGTACCGGCCAGCTGCCAGTGGCGCTCCTCCAGGCGGGGGAACAGGGAGTACACCCACTGGATGTCCTTTTCGATCTCGTCCTTATCCTTGCGGAGATAAGCGCCGATCTTCAGGTTTTCCAGCACCGTCATGTCAGCGAACACGCGGCGACCCTCCGGAACCTGAGCAACGCCCAGTTCCAGCACCTTGTTGATGGGCTTGCCCAGCAGTTCGGTGTCGTCATAGGTGATAGAGCCGCTGTCAGCCTTGACCAGACCGGAAATGGTGCGCAACAGGGTAGATTTACCGGCGCCGTTGGCACCGATCAGGGTGACGATCTTGCCGTCCGGCACTTCCAGATCCACACCGCGCAGGGCGCGGATGCCGCCGTAGGATACATGCAGGTCTTTAATCTTCAGCATCGTCTGCCACCCCCAGATAAGCGTCGATGACGCGCTCGTTGTTCTGGATCTCAGCGGGAACGCCGCTGGCGATCAGCTTACCGAAGTCCAGAACGTAAATGCGGTCGGAAATGTCCATGACCAGATCCATGTGGTGCTCGATGAGCAGGATGGTCATATGGAAGTTGTCGCGGATCTCGCCGATGAAGCGGGTCAGCTCCAGCGTCTCCTGCGGATTCATGCCGGCTGCCGGCTCATCCAGCAGCAGCAGCTGGGGATCGGTAGCCAGTGCGCGGGCGATCTCCAGACGGCGCTGCTTGCCGTAAGGCAGGCTGGTGGCCAGTTCGTCCTTCACATCCTCCAGACCCACGATCTTCAGCAGCTTCAGCACCTCTTCACGCTGTTGCTGCTCCTCCTTCCGGTTCAGGCGGAAGATAGCAGAAAACAGGCCGTGAGTACGGCGCATATGCTTGGCGATCAGCACGTTGTCGAACACCGTCTGGCTCTTCCACAGGCGGATATTCTGGAAGGTACGGGCCATGCCCAGCTTGGTGATCTTGTCGGGCGTGGGCGCGAGAACCTTGTCGGTTCCCACATAGGGGTCGCGCTCGTGCTCGGCGTCGTTCCAGATGCGGGTGGCCTCCTCGTCCTCAATGGGAGGCCGGCCATCGGGCACATAGGCGGCCGTATACATGGTTTCGTTCTCGCCCTTGTAGAGCTTTTTCATCTTGCCCTGAGGATGATTGCGCACGATAGGCTCGCCGCAGAAGCTGACCATGCCGTTGGTGGGCGCATACACGCCGGTGATCACGTTGAAGGCGGTGGTCTTACCGGCGCCGTTGGGGCCGATGAGGGCCACGATCTCGCCTTCGTTGACCTCCAGGGACAAATTGTCCACAGCTACCACGCCGCCGAACTGCATGGTGGCGTTTTCTACTTTCAGTACGTTCTTGCTCATTTGTTGACCTCCTTCTTCGAGGCCTTCTTAGAGGCTTTCTTGGGCCGGGGTTTCAGCAAATCAGGCAGTTCCTTATCGCCCATGATGCCCTTACGGAAGAACAGCACCACCACCATGATGATCACGCTGAACACCACCAGACGGAAACCGTTGCGGAAGATACCGGGAGCACTGATGCCCAGGAATACGCCGGTGTCCAGACCGCGCAGCCACCACTCGGAAGCCGCCACAAACAGCAGTGAGCCGATGACGCTGCCGGAAATGGAGCCGATACCGCCCAGCACTACCATCAGCAAAATCTCGTAGGTCATGGCAGACTTGAAGTTGCTGGCCTGCGCAATACCCAGCACCATCGCCATGGTGGCGCCGGACACGCCGGCAAAGAAGGAACTGGTAACAAAGGAGATCATCTTGTGCTTGGCCAGCGGGATGCCCATAGCCTCTGCGGCGATCTCGTCGTCACGAATCGCCTTAAAGGAACGACCATAGGTAGAGTTCACCAGCAGCACGATCAGCGCGATGCAGATCGTGGCGATCAGCACCGGCACAAAGGTAGCCATTTTGATAGTCGTCTCGCCTATCGTCAGCTTAAAGGTATTAATGCGCTCAAAGCTCTTGAGCAGGTTGGAGCCGTTGGTCACAGGGCCCAGCTTGCCCCACTGGAACACAGCGCGGATGATCTCGGCAAAACCCAGAGTGGCAATGGCCAGATAGTCACTCTTCAGCTTCAGCACCGGCAGACCGATGAGCCACGCAAAGAACGCCGCCACAAGGCCGGCCAGCAGAACGGCCAGCGCTACACCCAGCACCGTGCCAAAGCCGCCCAACGCACCGCGCAGCATCTCCGGGAAGGAAATGCGGACGGCCGCGTCATAATACTGATACACCGTGTCACGGGACTCGGCAGGAATGGTGAAGATGGCATAAGTATAGGCGCCCACCAGCATGAAACCGGCATGACCCAGAGAAAACAGGCCCGTAAAGCCGTTCAAAAGGTTCATGGATACGGCAGCCAGCGCATACACGGCACCCTTCTGCAGCACCGTCAGCAGCATGGACATCTTGTCCGTGGGCTTAATGACCTGGTCCAGCACCAGAACAAGGATCAGAAACAGCGCCACCGCAAGCAGGGAGATGATATTTTTCTTGTTGTCTTTCTTCTGCAGCATACAGTCCACCTCCCCTTACACCTTGTCCGTCGTCTTTTCGCCAAACAGACCCGTAGGCTTAAAGACCAGAACGATGATCAGCAGCGCAAAGGTGAACGCATCGGAGAACGTGGAAAATCCCACCTGCTCGGTGATCACACCGTTGACCATCAGGATGGTATCCAGGCCCTTGATGACGCTCTCGCAGATGCCGATGATAAACGCACCGATCACAGCGCCGGGGATAGAGCCGATACCACCGAACACAGCCGCCACGAAGGCCTTCAGGCCGGGCATACCGCCGGAGGTAGGCACCACACCGGGATAATTGGTAAAATACAGCATAGAACCCACCGCCGCCAGGAAGGTGCCGATAATAAAGGTGGCGGAGATGACGCTGTTGATCTTGATGCCCATCAGCTGTGCCGTTTCAAAGTCACGGGATACGGCGCGCATGGCCATGCCGATCTTGGTGTGGTTAATCAGCATCACCAGCGCCACCACCAGAATCACCGTCAGGAAGGGGGTGATCACGGTGACGCGGGTCGTTTCCATGCCGAAAACCGTGACCTTGTCAGAGATCCAGGGGATCGCGGGATAGTTCTTGTTCAGGCCGCCGGTGATGTACAGCGCCAGATTCTGGATCAGGTAGCTCACGCCGATGGCGGAGATCATCACCGACATGCGCGGCGCATTGCGCAGGGGCTTGTAGGCCACGCGTTCAATCGTGAAGCCCAACGCCACCGTCAGCAGGATGGTCAGCGGAATGGCCACATACAGGGGCATGGCCGCCGCCAGATAGACCATGACCAGGCCCGCCACCATGAACACATCGCCGTGGGCGAAGTTGATCAGGCGCAGGATGCCGTACACCATGGTGTAGCCGATGGCGATCAGTGCATACTGTCCGCCCACGGAAACGCCGGAAATGAGATACGGCAGGGTGCTTTGCAGCAAGTCCATAGGGTTTCCTCCCTCTTTTTTCTTTACAGGTTTGCCGGACCGTCCCGAAAAGGGAGTGCTGATTTCGGCAGCTCCCCTTTCGAGGCAGCCCGGCTAAAGAGCACAGCGGCTGGCGGGAGGTAAACTCCCGCCAGCACAACTGTCATTTACTGTTCGCTTCGCACGCAAGTCCCTGGCTTAGTTGATGCCCTGCTGGGCTACAAAGTCCCACTTGCCGGTCTCGGTGTTGCAAGCCTTCACGAAAGCGGTGTCGCGATTGGCATCGCCGATATCATTGAAGGAGATCACGCCGGTCACGCCGGTGTAGTTCAGACTGGGCAGAACCTCCAGGATCTTGGCGGGCTCGATGCTGCCGGCCTTCTTCATGGCTTCCAGAGCCACATAGTAGGCGTCATAACCCATGACGGTCACCGCAGCCAGCTCGTCGTTGCCGCCGTTATTGGCCTTGGCGGTAGCGTCGGAGTTGATCCATGCCTTGATGGCGGCGTCGAAGTCGGCGTCAGCGCCTTCCTGATAGAAGGTGGTAACAGCGATCTCAACATCAGTGCCCTTGGCAGCATCCAGGATCACGTTGGAGTCCCAGGTGTCGCCGGCCAGGATGGGCATGCCCAGATTCTGGGTGTCAGCCTTGGCAATGATCTGTGCAGCAGCCTCGGTAGAGACGGGAGCAAAGAACACCTGGCAGCCCTGGTTCTGGGCGTTGGTGATGTAAGTGGAGTAGTCAGAGGTGCCCTCGGGGAACTGCTCATACACGCAGTTGGCCTCACCGAAAGCCTCGATGAAGTAGTTGCACAGGCCGCCGGAATAGTCATCGCCCTGCTTGGCCAGGCAGTAAGCCTTGGTGGCCTTCAGCTCATTCTTGGCATAGTTGGCCAGAACAGTGCCCTGGAAGGGATCCAGGAAGCAAATGCGGAAGTACACCTCGCACTCAGAGGTGACCTGGGGGTTGGTGCAGGTCACGCCGATGGCAGGCATGCCGGCAGCGGCAAAGGTATCACCGGCAGCAATGGACACGCCGGAACCGTAGGAACCCAGCACCAGAGACACACCGCTGGAGATCAGGGTCTGTGCAGCAGAAGCAGCCTTGTCGTTGGAAGAGGCGTTGTCAGCATACACCAGCTCCACCTTGTAGGTCTCGCCGCCGATCTCCACGGTGGGAGTCTCGTGGTTGGCATACTGCATGCCCAGGATCTCCTGCTTGCCGCCGGCACCGTTATCGCCGGACTGGGGCTCAAACACGCCGATCTTGACGACCTTCTCGCCGTCATCCTTGTTGCCGCCGTCATTGCCGCAGGCAACCAGGCTCAGGGCCATGACCAGAGCCAGGATCAAAGCAAAAACTCTTTTCATTGTTTCTTCCTCCTAATATTTTCTGCTGGGCAGAATACTCCGCCAGCTTGAAGAATAGACCCATTGTAGTTGATTTTGTGCATTTTTACAAGAGGTAATTTGACATAAAAAATCCCCATCCCGTTTACCGGCGGCGTATCGGTTTTCTCCCGTTTCTCCCCGCTTTTGTCCGTCACTCGCGGACAATCAGACTTTGGTATCCAGTCAGTCTCGTTCTGTTTGTTGATGTTTATTTATCAATCGCTCTTTCCAACGCTTCTATTTTTGTGAAAAACCGCGTTTTTTGCAAGTTATTTCCCAAAAATATACCATTTGCCCAAATCATTCGGTGAGTTCCCCTGTTTTACTCTCCCTTTTCCCCCGATTTGTTTCTGTCCCTGTTTGGGACACAGCTGTACCCGTCGTTTTGCACAAATGCCGCCCTTAAAAACTTTAGCGTGCTCTCCTTTTTTTGCAAAAAGCGCCGGAAACAAGCTGTTTCCGGCGCTTTTGCTGTTATTCCTTTTCGGTTTCTGCCTGTTCGAAGATCTTCTCCAGCTCGGCGCCGGACATAGTCTCGTGCTGCAGCAGGTATTCCGCCGTGGTGATCAGCTGGGGGCGGTACTGCTCCAGAATGGTCTGGCAGCGGCTGTACGCCTCGTCGATGATGCGGCGGATCTCCTCGTCCATCTCCGCCGCCGTCTTTTCCGAGTAGGGGCGGGTCTGGGCCATGGATTTGCCGATAAACACCTCGTCACTGCCGCTGTCAAAAGCCACAGCGCCGATTTTTTCGCTCATACCGTAGGTGCCCACCATGCGTCGGGCAATTTCGGTGGCCCGCTGCAGATCGTTGGAGGCGCCGGTGGAAATGTCACCCAGCATCAAGGCCTCCGCCACGCGGCCGCCCAGCAGCGTCACCAGCTGCTCTTCCATATACTTCTTGGAGTAGTAGGAGCGGTCCTCCTCCGGCAGGTAGATGGTCATACCGCCGGCCTGACCGCGGGGCACGATGGTGATCTGGTGAACCGGCTCATGCTCCGTCAGGGCGCGGGTGACGATAGCGTGGCCGGCCTCGTGATAGGCGGTCAGCTTGCGCTCCCGCTCCGGCACCACGCGGCTGCGCTTCTCGGGACCGGCGATCACCTTGATGACCGACTGGCGCACATCGTCCATGGTGATGACCTTGCGGTCGTGGCGGCCTGCCAGCAGCGCCGCCTCGTTCAGCAGATTTTCCAGATCGGCGCCGGTGAAGCCCGCCGTGCTGCGGGCCACCTCGTCCAGATCCACATCCTCCGCCAGCGGCTTTTTGCGGGCGTGGATGGTCAGGATCTCACGGCGGCCCTTGATGTCCGGCAGGCCTACGTAGATCTGGCGATCAAAGCGCCCCGGGCGCAGCAGCGCCGGGTCCAGAATATCCACACGGTTGGTGGCGGCCATAACCACAACGCCTTCGTTGCTGTCAAAGCCGTCCATTTCCACCAGCAGCTGGTTAAGGGTCTGCTCGCGCTCGTCGTGTCCGCCGCCCAGACCGCTGCCGCGCTTGCGGCCCACGGCGTCGATCTCGTCGATAAAGACGATGGCGGGGCCGTCCTTCTTGGCCTGTGCAAAGAGGTCGCGCACGCGGCTGGCGCCTACGCCCACGTACATCTCCACAAAGTCAGAGCCGGAGATGGACAAAAAGCGCACGCCCGCCTCGCCGGCCACAGCCTTGGCCAGCAGCGTCTTGCCGGTACCGGGAGGGCCCACCAGCAGCACGCCCTTGGGGATGTGGGCGCCCAGCTCCAGATACTTCTCCGGGTCGCGGAGGAATTCCACGATCTCCCGCAGCTCCTCCTTCTCCTCGTCGGCGCCGGCCACGTCCTTGAAGGTCTTCTGGCTCTTGCCGCCATCCTGCGCGCGGGCCTCGCCGAACTTGGCCATGCGGTCGTTCTGCGCGCCGCCCATCCGGTTCATGAAGCCGAACAGGAAGAACATGCCCACCAGCAGCACCGCGCAGGGCAGCAAAATCTCCAGCCAGTTGGTGTCGTGATTGGCCCAGTAGTTGTAATCCTTGATGATGCCGGCGGCAGCCTGCTGCTCCACCAGCTCATGCATGTCGTTATAAAAAAGCTCAAAATTGTGCAGCTCACAGTCCACGGTGGTATCGTCCGTCAGCTTGGCAGTCAGGTGACTGTCGCGGATATAGAACTCCTGCACCTTCTCCTGCGCGAAGAGCTGACGCAGCTCATAATAGGTCACGTCGTTGGCCCCGCGCAGGGAATTGAAAATGTTGATGACCAGCAGCGCACCCAGCAGCAAAAGCAGGATGTTGACCGGCCGGATCTGTCTTGTTTCGTTCAAACGGTTTTCCTCCTTGTCAGCCCACGGCACGGATGCCGCGCCAGCTGCTGTCGGCATAGGGCGAAATGATCAGCAGCGTACGGGCGCGGATGGCCTCCGCCGGAACGTAGGGCTCCGCCCAGAAGCGGCTGTCCTCCGAACCGGTGCGATTGTCACCCATCATGAAAAAGCTGCCCTCCGGCACATGAAACGCACTGCTGCCGCGCACGGTCGTCTGTCCCTGCACCGGCAGATAGGGCTCGGGAAGCTTCTCGCCGTTGACGTACACATCACCGCCCGAAAAGGTGATCTCATCCCCCGGCAGGCCCACCACGCGCTTGACCAGCAGCTTATTCAGTTCCTCGCTCCAGAACGTGACCACATCGCCCCGTTCCGGCTCGGGATCGCCCGCCAGATAGGGCAGGCGCAGCGAGACCAGCAGCGAGCGGGTGGGGATGGTGGTCTCCATAGAGCCCGACGGCACCCACGCCAGCTGCAGGATCACGCGAAAGAGAACAAACACCACTGCCACCGTCACCAGCAAATAGCCGTAATCCGCCCAAAGGCGGCCCAGCCTGCCCTGCGGTGCCACGCGCTTGCCATGATTCTTCTCGCTCAAGGGAATGTTCCTTCCTTTGCAGATTTTACTTGGTATAGACCTCCGGCTTCAGCACGCCGATGTAAGGCACGTTGCGGTACTGCTGGGCATAGTCCAGACCGTAGCCCACCACGAACTCATCCGGCACCTCGAAGCCAACGATATCGGCATAAATGGCCTTCTGGCGGCGGGAGGGCTTATCCAGCAGCGTCACGATGCTCACGGAGGCGGCGCCGCGGTTGAGCAAATACTCCTTCAAATAGGACAGGGTATTGCCGGAGTCCAGAATGTCCTCCACCACGATCAGGTTGCGGCCGGTGATGTCGCACTGCAGGTCGCGGGTGATCTGCACCACGCCGGAGCTCTTGGTGCCGTTCTTATAGGAGGACACAGCGATGAATTCCAGCTCGCTCTTCATCTGGGAAGCGCGGACCAGATCGGCCATAAACACAAAGCAGCCGCTCAGCACGCCCACGAACAAGGGATTCTTGTCGGCGTAGCGGTCATACAGCTCCTCGCCCATTTCCTCCACGCGGCGTTTGATCTGCTCTTCGCTGTACAGCACCTGCAGGATATCCTGCTCCATATTGCTCTTCATTGTCAGACCCTCCTACATATTCTCTTTCTTTAAAATAATTTCTATTTTTTTGCCGGTTTGCTCCGGTAGATATTGCACATCCGTGCCCAACCCCCACACGGCTGCCGCCGTGCCGCCGCAGCGGACGCAGGGGACTGTCCGCCTCTCCTCCGGCGGGATGCCCCGCTCGGTCAAAAGGCGCTTGATGCTGCGCTTTCCGCGGCTGCCGGGCAATTCCAGCCCCTCGCCGCCGCGCCAGCTGTCCAGCTCCAGCCGGTCCAAAGCATCTCCCGTCAGATACAGCGCGTCTTCCCGGCAGGGCGCTGACGCATCCCTTACCGTCACTTCCGCCAGCCAGCCGTTCCGGCGCTGCGCGCCCTCCCGCAGAGGGATCGCGCCGTCAGCGTCGGGCGCTCGGCGCTGCAGCCGCAGCGTACCGCCGCGGCACACCGCTTCGGCCCCGTCGGGCAGAGAAGCCATGCCGCCATGGCCCGCGGCCAGAGACAGCACCGCTTCGATGTGGGCGGCGGACAGGTCTTTCTTCCCCGTTCCCAGCCGGCCCATCAGCAGCCGCACCATCCGCGCTTGCAGCACCTCCGGCGCCGAGAGCAGCTGCGCACAGGGGATCTCCGTCCCCTCCTGCGGCAAATGCTGCGCTGCCAGCTCGTTCAGATATTCGTTTTCCCGCCGGACAATGGCGGCGGTACGCGCCGCGTTTTGCCGCAGCGCGGGGTTGATCTTCTCCAGCTCCGGCAGCACCGTGCGGCGCAGCCGGTTGCGGGAAAAGGCCAGACTTTCGTTGGTCTCATCCTCCACATGGTGCAGGGCGTGGCGCACGAGATAGGCCTCGATCTCCTCCCGGGGCGTATTGAGCAGCGGCCGGATCAGCCGCCCGCGCACCGGTGGGATACCACCGAGACCCTCGGGGCCGGTGCCCCGCAGCAGGTTCAAAAGCACCGTCTCCGCCTGATCGCCCATGTGATGGGCGGTGGCGATGCGCGCTGCGCCCAGCCGGTCTGCCAGCCGCTCCAGAAATTCGTAGCGCAGACGCCGGCCCATCTCCTCCACACCGAGACCCGCCGCTTCCGCCGCGGCCACCACGTCGCAGCCGTCGGTATAGAAGGGTACCTCCAGCTGCGCGCACAGCGCGCGGACGAAGTCCTCATCCCGCTGGGCCGTGGGGCGCATGTGGTGGTTATAGTGCCCCACCGCCACGAAAAAACCGTACCGGCCGGAAATGCTGTGCAGATAGTGCAGCAGGCACACGCTGTCCCGTCCGCCGGACACGGCGCACAGGATGGTACCGCCGGCGTTGGGGAACATATTCCATTGTTCCATCCACGCCGTCAGATCCATGGTTTATTCCTCGTCGTCGCCGTAGCGATGCTCCAGCGTACCGAAGGTGGTGTAGTCCGGCATCCAGCGCAGCTCCACCTTGCCGGTCTCGCCGTGGCGGTTCTTGGCCACGATGCACTCGGCGATGTTGCGCTTTTCGCTGTCCTCATTATAGTAGTCGTCGCGGTAGATGAACATGACGATATCGGCGTCCTGCTCAATAGAGCCGGATTCACGCAGGTCGGACAGCATGGGCCGCTTATCCTCGCGCTTTTCGTTGGCACGGCTCAGCTGCGACAGACACAGCACCGGCACCTGCAGCTCCTTGGCCATGATCTTCAGCATACGGGAGATGTCCGACACGGCCTGCTGGCGGTTTTCGCCGCTGTAGCTCTTGCCGCCGGCGGAAGTCATCAGCTGCAGATAGTCGATGACCACAAGACCCAGATTGTCCAAACGGCGGCACTTGGCGTTCATATCTGCCACCGTCAGCAGGGGGTTGTCGTCGATGCGGATGTCCAGCCGGCTCAGGGAAGAGGCGGCTTCGGCGATCTTCTGCCAGTCACTCTCCCGGAGATTGCCGGTGACCAGACGGGTGTTCTCCACCAGACCCTCACTGGCGATCAGGCGGGTCACCAGCTGGTCACGGGACATTTCCAGCGAGAAGATGGCCACCGTCTTGCCCGATGCCTTGGCGGCGTTGAGGGCGATGTTCAGCGCAAGGCTGGTCTTACCCATACCGGGGCGAGCCGCCAACAGCAGAAGATCGGACTTGTTCATGCCGTTGATCTTGCCATCGATGGCGCTCAGACCGGTGGTGAGACCCGGCAGCGTGGCGCCGCCGGCCGCCGTCAGCTCCGCCAGACGCTCCATCACTTCCTGCAGCACCACATTGATGGTCACCATGTTCTGGGCGTTGCGGCCGCGGCGGATGGCGTACACCTTCTGCTCCGCCGACTCCAGCAGGTCGCCGGCGGCGCCGGTGCCATCCTGCACCATGGCAGTGATCTCGGAGGCAGCCACTGCCACCGAGCGCATCAGCGCCTTTTCCCGCACGATGCGCACATACTCCATCACGTTGGCAGAGGTGGGGGTCACCTCCATCAGCTGCAGAAGATAGGGGCGGGTATTGTCGTTATACAGGCCGTTTTTCTCCATCTCACCGGCAACGGTCACGCCGTCGATGGGCTTGGAGTAGATAAACATGGAGTAGATGGTCTCAAAGATTTCCCGGTTCTGCCGCAGGTAGAAGTCCTCGGGCTGCAGCTGATCCATCACATCCTTGATGCACTCGGCGTCAATGAGCATGGAGCCCAGCACAGCCTGCTCGGCTTCGGGCGAATGGGGCATCTGGCGAACCAGCAATTCATCCATGGCGCGTTCCTCCTTCCACTTGGGGGTGGAGCTTACTTCTCCTCCACCACCAGCACGTACACCGTGCCGCTGATCTCATAGCCCAGCTTGGCCTTGACCTCGTAGCTGCCAAAGGACTTGATGGGCTCGGCGAGCACCAGCTTCTTGCTGTCCACTTCCATGGCGTACTGCTCCTTCAGGGCAGCAGAGATCTCCTTGCCGGTCACCGCGCCGAACAGCTTGCCGCCGGCGCCGCCCTTGGCGGCGATCTTCACCTGGCAGCTCTTGAGCTTCTCGGCGATGGCCAGCGCGGCAGCCTTGGCCTCGGCGTCAGCCTTGGCCTTGGCCTTGGCCTGCAGGTTCATGGTATTCATGGCGTCGGCCGTGGCCAGCACCGCCAGCTTCTGGGGCAGCAGAAAATTACGGGCATAGCCCTCGGCCACGTCGATCATCTGGCCCTTCTTGCCCTTACCCTTTACGTCTTTTTGCAGAATCACTTTCATATCGGTTTCCTCCTGATGGTATCACTTGTCAAAATATTCGTCGATGGCAGCCAGCAGCTTTTCCTTGGCCTCTCCCGCCGATGTATAGGCCAGCAGTCCGCCGGCGGTGGTGGAATTGCCGCCGCCGCCCAGATCCTCCACGATGACCTGCACGTTCACCTCGCCCAGCGAGCGGGCGGAGATATACACGCCGTCACCCTTGGGATAGAGCACGAAGGAGGCCTGCACGCCCTTGATGGTCAGCAGCTCGTCGGAGGCCTTGGCCGCCGTCACGCGGTCGCACTCCTCCTCCAGCGCCACAATGGCCAGATTTTCCCGATACAGCTCCGCGCGGCGCAGAATGTCGTAGCGGGAGATCATGGCCTGCAGATCGCTCTGGAACATGCGCTGCACGTCCGCCGTGTCGGCGCCGCTGCGGCGCAGATAGGCGGCCGCTTCAAAGGTGCGGCTGCCGGCGCGGTTGGTAAAGTTCTTGGTGTCCAGCACGATGCCGGCCAGCAACGCCTCGGCCTCGGCGCGCAGCAGGTCGCCCGGCTCCAGCAGGTACTGCAGCAGCTCCGTCACCAGCTCGGAGGCGGAGGAGGCGTAGGCCTCGTGGAAATTCAGCGCCATCTTGTCGATGTAGCTGCTGCCGCGGCGGTGATGGTCAATGACCGCCACGCGGTTGCAGGCGTCCAGCAGCTGCTCGGACTCCACACTTCCGGGTCGGTTGGTATCTACCACCACCAGCAGCGTGTCGGGCTGCACCCGCAGGAACGCTTCCGTGCCGGACATAAACATGCCGCTGTATTCCGGCAGCTGCTGCAGCTTTTTCACCATGGGATGTACGGCGTTGTTCTCCAGATCCATGACGATCTGGGCCTTCTTGCCCCGCTTGCGGGCAATGGCGCACACACCGGCCGCCGCGCCCAGACAGTCCATATCGGCGTACTTGTGGCCCATGACGTAGACCCGTTCCACCTCGTCCATCAGATCGCCCAGCGCATTAGCCATGACGCGGGACTTGACCTTGGTGCGCTTTTCGGTGGTCTTGGAGCGGCCGCCGTAGAAGTCGAAGTTGCTGCGGTCCTTCACCACCGCCTGGTCGCCGCCGCGGGAGAGCGCCATTTCCAGCGCCAGCGCGGCGTTTTTCAAAAGAGCATCGTAGCTGTCAGCGTCACGTCCCACACCGATGGAGAGAGTGGCTGCCACGCCTTCACCGGCCACCACCTCGCGCACCTGATCCAGCAGGTCAAAGCGGCGCTCGGCATAGCCGGGAAAGCTGCGCTCTTCAAAGAGGAAGAGATAGCGGTCGCGGTCATACTTGAGCAGCATGCCTTCGGCGTCCGCCGTCCACTGACCGATCTTCTCCTCCACCGCCGCCAGCACGGCGCTGCGCTTGCTTTCGGGGCAGGCCTTCATCAGGTCCTCGTAGTTGTCCACCATCAAAATGGCGGCCACGGGGCGGGTCTCCTGCAGCGTCAGGCGCATCTCCTCCGTCTCGGTCACGTCCAGCCAGTAGGTGGTGGCCAGCGAGCCCTTGACACCGGCGATCTCGTCGGCGCGGCTCATGCTGCCGTAGACGCGGTACTGCCGTCCGTTCCAGTGCACCAGCTCCGGATGCTCCCGCTTGCCCTCCAGCAGCCAGTGGGTCCGGAAGCCCTCGATCACATCGTCGATCGGCACATCAAAGAGATCCTCCGACCGACCCGCCATCTCCTGAAAGCGGTCGTTGCCCCAGAGGATAGCGCTGCTGTCCAGATCGAACACCACCATGCCCATGGGTGCGTAGAGCATATTGCTGGAGCGGGCGGAATCCATGCCGCCGGCAAAGCGCTCCATATACTGCTTCACGCTCTTCTGGGCCGAGACGCTGTTGCGGCGGCTGACGAGGAACACCAGCACCACCACCACGCCCTCCACTGCCGCCAGTACCGGCGAAACAGGGATAGCCAGCGCCACAAAGGCCACAAGGCACAGCGAGTAGAGAATAATATTGGTTTTGAGGATGCGGGAAATCTTTCTGTTCATCTCTTTCCCTCCTATTGGGCGAACTCAATGGGTAAACTCCGTTCAAATACAGAGAATCATCCAGTTTAATGATTAAGTATACCACGATTTTTCCGGCTCTACAAGCGAATTTCCCCATTTTTGCCGTCTTGTCGAAGGCAAATGGAAAAAGGCGAGGGAAAAAGCTGTACAAAACGAAAAAAACATGCTATACTTTCCCAAAATCGCGGCATCGCTGCGTTTCCATGTTCGTTTCCCGCCGGAGCTGACCGCGCGGGTTTGATAAATGGGCCAAGGCCCGAGACAAATTACATACACGACGGATGGGCGTGCACCCCTCTGTCCTATGGCGATGCAGGGCCGGCGGACATGGGACGCCTTTGTTTTGCTGTGCAGTTTTGGCGTTTTTTCGCCCCTTCGCCGTGGATCCATCTTTCCAACCGTAAAGGAGACTTTCACATCTATGGCTGAAAAACTGAAAATTATTCCCCTTGGCGGTCTCAACGAGATCGGCAAGAACATGACCGTGTATGAATACGGCGGCGAGCTGATCGTGGTGGACTGCGGCATGGCCTTCCCCGAGGAGGACATGTACGGCATCGACTGCGTGATCCCCGACGTTTCCTACCTCATCAAGAATAAGAACCGCCTGCGCGGCCTTTTTATCACCCACGGCCACGAGGACCACATCGGCGCCGTGCCCTACGTGCTCAAGCAGGTCAACCTGCCCATCTACTGCACCCGCCTGACCGCCGGGCTCATCAAGCTCAAGCTGACCGAGCACGGCCTTCTCAACTCCACCAAGCTCATCACCGTGGAGGCCGGCCAGACGGTGAAGGCCGGTAAATTCCAGGTGGAATTCATCCACGTCAACCACTCCATCGCCGACTCCGTGGCCTTTGCCATCCACACCAAGATGGGCACCGTGGTCCACACCGGCGACTTCAAGATCGACTCCACCCCCATCGACGGCGAGGTCATCGACCTGGCCCGTTTGGGCGAGCTGGGCAAAAACGGCGTGCTGGCCCTGCTGGCCGACTCCACCAATGTGGAGCGCGCCGGCTATACCGCCAGCGAAAGTGCCGTGGGTCAGACCTTCATGCGCCAGTTTGCCAATTGCTCCAAGCGCATCATCGTCACCACCTTCGCCAGTAATGTCCACCGCATCCAGCAGGTGCTGGACGCCGCTGCCGCCTGCGGCCGCAAGGTGGCCGTCACCGGCCGCAGCATGGAGAACATCATGAAGGTCTCCACGGAGCTGGGCTATATGAAGGTGCCCAAGGGCACACTGGTGGACATGAACCGCATCAAGAATCTGCCGCTGGAGCAGCAGGTCATCGTCACCACCGGCTCTCAGGGCGAGGAAATGAGCGCGTTGTACCGCATGGCCTTCTCCACCCACAAGCAGGTGGACATCGGCGCCGGCGACAAGGTCATCATCTCCGCCAGCGCCATCCCCGGCAACGAGATCACCGTAGGCCGCGTGATCAACGAGCTCTTCCGCAAGGGCGCCGACGTGGTCTACAACAAGGCCGACATGCTCCATGTGTCCGGCCACGCCTGCCAGGAGGAGTTGAAGATCATCCACGCTCTGGTGCGTCCCCGCTTCTTCATCCCCCTCCACGGAGAGCAGCGCATGCTGCAGCTTCACGCCCGTTTGGCTCAGCAGATGGGCGTGCCCGCCAACCGTGTAGCCATCGCCAACAACGGCAGCGTCATCGAACTGACCACCAAGACCATGAAGTGCGAGACCTCTGTTCCCGCCGGCGAGGTGTATGTGGACGGCGGCAGCGCCGGTGAAGTAGGCAGCGTGGTACTCAACGACCGCAAGCTGCTGGCCGAGGACGGCATGGTGGTGGTAGTCCTGCCCATCTCCTCCCACGATAACCGCCTGCTGTGCGAGCCGGAGATCGTGACCCGCGGCTTTGTGTATGTCAAGGAGTCGGAGGAGCTGCTGCAGGAGCTGCGCAACATCGCCTACGACACGGTGGAAGCCATGAGTGCCCGCAAGCGCAAGGATGACAACGAGATCTGCCGCGCCGTGCGCAGCGCCGTGAGCAGCTATCTCTTCAAGCAGACCCGCCGCAGCCCCATGGTGATTCCCATGGTGACAAAGATTTGAACACTTCACCCCAAATCTAAAGAAAGAACGGTGTATTGGATATGAAGTTTCTGCAGTTTTACAAGAATCGTGAACCTGCGCTGGGTCTGGTGACCGAGCAGGGCGTCATCGACGTGGGTGCCAACCCCGGCTGCCCCAAGACCATGCTGGAGCTGTGCCGCCTGGGCGATGTATCTTCCCTGGCCGCTCTCACCGGCCCGCTGCTGAAGGAAGAAGACCTGACCTTCGCCCCCACCGTCACCGGCATGGAGAAGATCCTGTGCGTTGGCCTCAACTACCGCGCCCACGCCATCGAGTGCGGCATGGCGCTGCCGGAGGTGCCCACCATCTTCTGCAAGCTGCCCAACGCGCTGGCCGCCCACAATGAGGAGATCGGCCTGCCCTGCGGCATCCAGATCGACTACGAGGCCGAGCTGGTGCTGATCATGGGCGAAAACGGCCGCATCTTTGCTGCCACCTGCGGCAACGACCTGTCCATCCGCGAGTGGCAGAAGGCCACCACCCAGTGGCTGTGCGGCAAGAGCTACGACGGCTTCGGCCCTATGGGCCCCTACGCCGTGGACTATGAGAGCCTGCCGGAAGGCGGCCTCGCCATCCAGTGCCATGTCAACGGCGAGCTGCGCCAGAACTCCCGCACCGACGACCTGATCTTTAACGCACAGCAGATCGTGGACTATCTCATGCCCCGCATTCCCCTGAAGGCCGGCGATGTGATCTTCACCGGCACGCCCAGCGGCGTGATGATGGGCTGGCCGGAAGATCAGAAGCAGTGGCTCAAGTCCGGCGACGTGGTAGAGGTGACCGTGGAAGGCATCGGTACCCTGCGCAATATTCTGAAATAAGCGATAAATTTCTCAAAAAGGACGCAAAAAATCCCGGCATCACGCCGGGATTTTTCATTTTCCTTCCTCCAACAGCTTCCGCGCCGCAGCGCGGATCTCCTCACTTCGCAGCTCGGATTCTGCCACAGACCGCAGCTCTTTATCACTCATGCCGCGCAGCTGCCGCAGGTATTTCTCCTCGCCCTCCGGCTCTTCTTCCGGCAGGGGCACATCTTCCGGCCACTGCAGTTCGATGCGGCGGCAGTTGGGGCAGACCCAGATCCGGACATCCAGCGCCGCGTCAAAGGCGGGCCGATCCAACCGGTGCACATCGATCAGTTCACGGCTCCGCAGCCGCAGCTTCACGCCGGGACAGCGGACACAGATGGGGGTTTGCATGGTGCGTCCTCCTCTCCCCTTTAATACTCCGGCGCGTCGGGCGTACGGCGATACAGCAACGGCTTGCCTTCTGCGTCCACCAGCACCGTCATACCGCCGGCATAGCCGCTGGCATGGAAGAAATACTGTACACCGGTCTGGGTATCCACCCAGATCTCGCAGCCGCTCATGGCACCATCACTGTGTACCTTCTCAAACCGCTTCTCTTTTGCCATCGCTCATTCTCCTTTTCTGCGCAGCAGGTTTTGTGCTGCCTTCTTGGCCTCGGGCAGATAATCTCTGCCCTCGATGACCTTTTGGAGTTTCTTTTCCGAATAGTCACGGAACAGGATCTCAAATTTCTTCACCGGGTCTTTCGTATCCTCCAGCGCCTGCTGTTCCTGTTCAAATTCCTCGACAGACGTCAAGGGCTTAAACCACGCCATAAAGCGACAGTTGGGACAGAGATACAGCTGCGCTTCCATGAAATCCTCCGTCAGCTGTACGACCTTGTTTCCCCGCATGGCCAGCCAGCCGGTGTAGTGCAGCGCCATCTCTGCGCCGCAGAAGGGACAAGTTTTCTTTTCCTCTGCCATATCCACACCCTCCTTTTATCAAAAAGGGCAGGCTGACGCCTGCCCTTTTTCTGTTTTCCTTACTCGGCAGCCTGATCCTTGCCCAGCAGCGCCTGTGCGCCGGCAGCAAGACCGGCAAGGCCCTGGATCTCACTGGGGATGATGATCTTGGTGGCGCGGCCGTCGGCCACCTTCTGCATGGCCTCCAGCGCCTTGAGCTTGATGACCTGATCGTTGGGTGCGGCCTCATTGAGCATCTTCAGGGAGTCGGCCATGGCCTGCTGCACCTTGAGGATGGCAGTCGCTTCGGCCTCGGCGGCCATGATGCGGGCCTGCTTGGCAGCGTCGGCACGCAGGATGGCGGACTGCTGTTCACCCTCGGCCACCAGGATCTGGCTGGCCTTCTGGCCCTCGGCCTGCAGGATGGACTCGCGGCGCTCGCGCTCGGCCTTCATCTGCTTTTCCATGGCGTTCTGGATCTCGCGGGGAGGCAGGATGTTCTTGAGCTCCACGCGGTTGACCTTGATGCCCCAGGGATCGGTGGCTTCGTCCAGAATGGAGCGCATCTTGGCGTTGATGACATCTCGGCTGGTCAGGCTCTGGTCCAGCTCCATCTCGCCGATGATGTTACGCAGCGTAGTGGCTGTCAGGTTCTCGATGGCGCTCATGGGATACTCCACGCCATAGGTGTAGAGTTTGGGGTCGGTGATCTGGAAATAGATAACGGTGTCGATCTGCATGGTGACGTTATCCTTGGTGATGACAGGCTGGGGATCGAAGTCCGCCACCTGCTCCTTCAGGGACACCTTCTTGACGATGCGGTCCACGAAGGGCACCTTGACATGGATGCCCACGCCCACGACGGCGTGGAAAGCACCCAGGCGCTCCACCACGTAGGCCTTGGACTGCTGCACCACGTAGATGTTCTTGACGATCACCAACAGCAGCAGTACTACAACAATAGCAATGATGATGAATCCGGGTCCGGGCATAACGAGTACCTCCTTCAATTAATAATATGTGATTTATTCTTCTGTTTCTTTCGTTTCTTCCACGAAGAGCTTCACGCCCTCCATACGCACCACGCGCACCATGGTGCCGGCGGCAATGTTTTCTCCGTTTTCGCTGCGGGCCGACCAGGTCTTGCCGTCCACATACACAGCACCTACCGGCACGGTGTTGTCGATGGCCTCGGTGACGCGGGCGATGCCGCCCAGCACGCGGTCAGCGTTGGTGGCCACGGTCTTCTGGTTGATGTACTTGGTCACCAGCGGTCGGGCCGCCAGCAGACAGGCGACGGACACCACAAAGAACACCACCAACTGCAGCCAGATGGCGCCATTGAACATGGACACCAGGAAACCGCCCAGGGCGCCGGCCACGAACCAGATGGACGTCAGGCCCACGGTGATGGCTTCCAGCACGCCGAAGATCACCATCACACCCACCCAGATCAGGGGGATCATATCAGCACTTCCTCCTTTCAAAAATGCGCCGATCAGCAGCGACAGAAGCAGCGTTCCCGCCACCAAAGCCAGCGCAAGCCACTTGTTTTTCACGGACAGGTTGGAAAAGAAGGATCTCGAAGCCTTTTTCGGCGCGGACACCGGCGCTGCCGGCACAGCCTCTGCTGCCGGCGCAGCGGCGGCGTGGGGCACCTCCTCGTCGAAAAGATCGTTGGGGGTGATGCCGTAACGGTTGCAGATATACAGGATCTTCTCGATCTCCGGATAGCCGCGGCCCGATTCCCACTTGGACACCGCCTGACGGGAAACCTTCAGCTCCTCGGCAAACTGTTCCTGGGTCAGTCCGCTGCTGCGGCGCACCGCCTGCAGCTTCTCTCCAAACGACATGGGCGTCTCCTCCCTTCCTTTGTTGGCACAAGCATACCACGGTGTGACAGTTTCTTCCACCAACTTGAATTTGCACGGCGCAGAATTCGACCAATTTTTGCGCAACTTGAAGTTGCGTTCCTTATTTTTTATTATACCGCATCCTTGGCCTATACGCTACTATTATTTTTTTCACATCAGATGTTAAGATTCCGTAAAGAGTAGCAAAAAGTCTCCCCTCCTTTCTTGCGCTTTGTCGAAAGGTCATATATGATAGAATAGATAAGAAATAAAGTGAGGTAACCTCATGGCAAAATATCTGATTCCCTGTCTGCTGGGTCTGGAAAAACTGGTGGGTGACGAAGTGAAGCGGCTGGGCCTGCAGGACGTGCAGGTGGAAAACGGCCGCGTGCTGTGCCGCGGCACCGACGCCGACGCAGCCAGACTGAACATCAATCTGCGCTGTGGCGCCCGCGTATTGCTGGTGCTGGGCGAATTCCCCGCCCGCAGCTTTGAAGAGCTGTTTCAGGGTACCCGGGCCATTCCCTGGGAGGACTATCTGCCCCGGGACGCCGCCTTCCCTGTGAAGGGTTACTCCATCTCCTCCCAGCTGCACGCGGTGAGCGCCTGCCAGAGCATCATCAAAAAGGCCATGGTGGAGCGCCTCAAATCCCGCTACGGCATGGAGCAGTTCCCCGAGACGGGCGTGAAGTATCAGGTGCGCTTCTCCCTTTTCAAGGATCAGGCCGCCATCTGTCTGGACACCAGCGGTGAGGGCCTTTACAAGCGCGGCTACCGCGCCGTGGGCGTGGAGGCACCCCTGCGCGAAACGCTGGCGGCCGCCATGGTGATCCTGTCGCGCTACCGCGGCCGCGATCCCTTCTGCGATCCCTTCTGCGGCAGCGGCACCATCCCCATCGAGGCGGCGCTCATCGCCAAAAACCGCGCCCCCGGTCTGGACCGCAGCTTCGACGCCCAGAAATGGGGCTTCCTGACGGCCAATATCTGGCTGGACGCCGCAGACGAAGCCATGGACAAGGAGTTCCACGGCAAGTACGACATCTGGGGCGGCGATGTGAACCCCAAGGCGGTGGCCATCGCCCGTGACAACGCCCGCAAGGCCGGCGTGGACAACATCGTCCGCTTTGAAGTGGCCGACATGCGTGACTTCCGCCGCCAGAGCGAATACGGCCAGCTGGTGACCAATCCCCCCTACGGCGAGCGCCTGTTGGAAAAACAGGAGGCCGAGGAGCTGTACCGTCAGCTGGGTAAGGTCTGGCAGCAGCTTCCGCCCAAGTGGCGCACGCTGGTGCTCAGCAGCCACACGGAGTTTGAGCGCACCTTCGGCCGCACGGCAGACAAGAAGCGCAAGCTCTACAACGGCATGATCAAGTGCGACTTGTTCATGTATGGAAATGTGTAAGCGTTTCGCTTAAAATCTCCCCTCCAAGGAGTGTCATTATGAAACATATCTTTATCATCAACCCCCACGCCGGCAAAACCGACAGCCGCCAGCGCATCTACGACATGGCGGACATCCTGCGCGACAAGCACGGGTTGGATGTGCAGTGCATCCTGACCCGCAAGCAGGGCCACGCCACAGAGATCGCCCGGGAGCTGTGTGAGTCCGGCGAGGAGCTGCGCTTTTACGCCTGCGGCGGTGACGGCACCATCAACGAGGTGGCCAACGGCATCCTCGGCTTTGATAACGCCGCCATGACATGCATTCCCGTAGGCACCGGCAACGACTTCCTGCGCAACTTCGGCGAGGACGCCCCCAAGTTTGCCGACGCCGAAAACCTGTGGGACGGTCCTCAGTTCCCGCTGGACGTCATCGACGTGGGCGGCCGCGTGGCCCTGACCATCGCCTGCTCCGGCATCGACGCCCGCATCGGTCGGGACGTACATAAGTACAGCGAGACCCCCTTCCTGGACGGCAAGAGCAGCTATGTGGTGTCGCTGATCGCCAATTTCGTCTTCCGCAAGCTGACCAGTCACTGGACCATCGAGCTGGACGGCGAAGAAGCCGAGGGCGACTACGCCGTGGTGTCGGTGTGCAACGGGCGCTACTACGGCGGCGGCTTCATGCCCATGCCGGAAGCCCGCATGGACGACGGCATCATGAACGTGATGGTGGTGGACAAGATCAGCAAGCTGCAGTTTTTGAAGTTCGTGGGTCTGTATTCCAAGGGCGAGTACCGCAAGGTGCCCCAGATCGCTCACGGCTACACGCCCAGGGTGGTGCGCATCCGCTCCGAGCAGGAGGACATCGTTACGTGCCTGGACGGCGAGAGCATGGTTTCCTCCGATGTGACCATCCGCCTGTCCGACAAGCGGCTCAACTTCTTCGGACCTGCCGGCTGCAGCTGCAACCGCACCGCACGGTGAAATTTTTAGCCGTTTTGTGAACTTTTTCCGATTTGCCCTTTTTCCCCTTGCAAATCCGGAATAGTGTGGTATGATAATCAGCGTTAGCACTCGACCAAAAAGAGTGCTAACGCTGATATTGTTTTTTCATAATCAAGATAAAGCTACAAGGAGGAACCCATTATGAAACTGACTCCCCTCGCCGACCGCGTCGTGCTGAAGATGGTGGAAGTGGAAGAGACCACCAAGGGCGGCATCATCCTGACCGGTACCGCCAAGGAGAAGCCCTCCATTGCCGAAGTGATCAGCGTCGGTCCCGGCGGCATGGTGGACGGCAAGAGCGTGACCATGGCCGTGAAGGCCGGTGACAAGGTGATCATCGATAAGTTCGCCGGCACCAAGGTGACGCTGGAAGACGTGGAGTATATCGTTGTCCGTCAGGGCGACATTCTGGCCATCGTTGAATAAAAACCTTTTCTCATCCCTGATTTGGAGGTAATTTACTATGTCTAAGATCATCAAGCGCGGCGAAGAAGCCCGCAAAGCTCTGGAAGCCGGCGTCAATCAGCTGGCCGATACCGTTAAGGTCACCCTGGGCCCCAAGGGCCGCAACGTGGTGCTGGATAAGAAGTTTGGCACGCCCCTGATCACCAACGACGGCGTGTCCATCGCCAAGGAGATCGAGCTGGACGATCCTTTTGAGAACATGGGCGCTCAGCTGGTGCGCGAAGTGTCCACCAAGACCAACGACGTGGCCGGCGACGGTACCACCACCGCCACCCTGCTGGCGCAGGCCATGATCCGCGAGGGTCTGAAAAATCTGGCCGCCGGCGCCAACCCCATCGTCATGAAGAAGGGTATGGCCAAGGCCGTGGAGGCCGCAGTCAGCGCCATCCGCGCCCAGAGCCAGAAGGTCAACGGCACCGCCGACATCGCCCGCGTGGGCACCGTGTCCTCCGGTGACGAGACCATCGGCAGCCTGATCGCCGAGGCCATGGAGAAGGTCTCCGCCGACGGCGTCATCACCATCGAGGAGTCCAAGACCGCCGAGACCTACAGCGAGGTAGTGGAGGGCATGATGTTTGACCGCGGCTACATCACCCCCTACATGGTCACCGATACCGAGAAGATGGAAGCCATCATCGACGATGCTTACATCCTCATCACCGACAAGAAGATCTCCGTCATCTCCGACATCCTGCCCCTGCTGGAGCAGCTGGTGCAGGCCGGCAAGAAGCTGTTCATCATTGCCGAGGACGTGGAGGGCGAGGCTCTGAGCACCCTGATCGTCAACCGTCTGCGCGGCACGCTGAACGTGGTGTGCGTCAAGGCCCCCGGCTTCGGTGACCGCCGCAAGGAGATGCTGCAGGATATCGCCATCCTGACCGGCGGCCAGGTCATCAGCGAGGAAGTGGGCCTGACGCTGAAGGACGCCAACGTCACCATGCTGGGCCACGCCCGTCAGGTGAAGGTCACTAAGGAGAACACCATCATCGTCGACGGCGCCGGCGATCCCGCCGCCATCCGCGCCCGCGTGGTGCAGATCCGCGCCCAGATCGGCGTGACCACCAGCGAGTACGACAAGGAAAAGCTGCAGGAGCGTCTGGCCAAGATGGCCGGCGGCGTGGCTGTCATCAAGGTGGGTGCTGCTACCGAGACCGAGATGAAGGAAAAGAAGCTGCGCATCGAAGACGCCCTGAACGCCACCAAGGCCGCCGTTGAGGAAGGCATCGTGGCCGGCGGCGGCACCATCTTCGTCAACGCCATCCCCGCCGTCACCGCTCTGCTGGACACCGTGGAAGGTGACGAGCGCACCGGCGTGCAGATCGTGGCCAAGGCTCTGGAAGAGCCCATCCGCCAGATCGCTGCCAACGCCGGCATCGACGGCAGCGTGGTGCTGGAGAAGGTGAAGAGCAGCGGCGTGGCCGGCTACGGCTTCGACGCTTACAAGGAAGTGTACTGCGACATGATCGCCGCCGGCATCGTGGATCCCGCCAAGGTGACCCGCAGCGCTCTGGAGAACGCCGCTTCCGTTTCCGGCATGGTGCTGACCACTGAGTCTCTGGTGGCCGACAAGCCCGAGCCTCCCGCTCCCGTCGCTCCCGCCGGCGATATGGGCATGGGTGGTATGTATTAAGAAAGTCCCCCTAAAAGAACCGCAGGCAAAACCTGCGGTTCTTTTTTGTGGGCGAGGGCTTGTCGCAGGGTCCCCGCCAAAACCCAGCGCAGCGGTTTTGGTGGGGAAAAGGCGGCGCAGCGCAGCGAGGGAGCTTTTGTGCCTGCACAGAAGCGAGGGATGCGAAGCTTGTGCCGCCGCCGACCGAGCCTCCCGCTCCTGTGGCCGCTGCCCCCGACATGGGTATGGGCGGTATGTATTAAGACAACCCCGCAAAGCACTGGAATCACTGGGTTTTCGGAGAACACCTCGGTGTATTTACGATAAACTTACGACAATTTCCCCAAAAAGCGCTTGATATGTATGAAAGGGCGTTGCCTGCAAATCGCAGGCAACGCCCTTTTGATTCTCACGAACCTGCCAGAATAGGGCCTCACTATCAGCAGCCCGGATTCTACCTTGCCACATTTCGCATTAACGTCAGCTTTTCCAGCGTTAGCGTTACTGCGAAAATTTGCACACATGTTAGGTATCGAAATCCGGTGCCCGGTTTTATCAGTTTCTGTAACGTTATGGGAGCCATAAATCTCCATAACAACAGATTTTTCAATGGTTAGCAGCACATGAAGCATCATGCAAACCCATGCGCCCCGATGCTGGAATGGTGTAAAAATGATGTAGCAGAATACGAACAATTTCAGGAAAGAGCCTGCGCAATACAGTGCCCTCGGAGTATAGAACGCTCCGAGGGCAATTTTTGTGGGTGTGGTTTGCAATTACGGATATGCTTTTAATGGATATTATTCACGCCAGGCAGGAAGATAACTGATAGCTTTTGTAAATTCTG
>SVMH01000082.1 GCA_015067525.1 Oscillospiraceae bacterium
CGTCGATCAGGTGCGTGCCCTGCGGGACGAGGCCATTTATTCTCCGGCTAACGTGCGAAAGCGTGTTTATATCGTGGACGAAGTCCATATGCTCTCTACGGCGGCGTTCAACGCGTTGCTGAAGATCCTGGAAGAACCTCCTGAGCATCTGGTATTCATACTGGCGACCACGGAACTGCACAAGGTGCCTGCCACCATCCTCTCCCGCTGCCAGCGGTTTTCCTTCAAGCGCATTTTGCCGGAGGATATTGCTGCGCGGCTGCGCCATGTAGCGGCGCAGGAGAGCATTGATCTGACGGCGGATGGCGCGGAGATTCTCTCCCGTTTGGCGGACGGTGCTTTGCGTGATGGATTGTCTTTACTTGATCAGTGCGCAGCTGTGGGCGGTAAAGTTGACAGCGAAGCTGTGCTGGATGTGTTGGGACTTGCCGGTAATCTGCAGACAGCTAAGCTGATGGAACATATTCAGCAGCGTGATGCGAAGGCAGCGCTGTTGCTGCTGAATGAGATGTATGCAGGCGGCAAGGATGTCGGAGCGGTGCTGGGAGAACTCAGTACGCTGACCCGTGATTTGCTGCTGCGGCGTACTGCGCCGGAGGGAAGCGCAGGCTTGCTGTCCGGAGGCTTTGATACTGCCACGCTGGAACGGTTAAGTAAGGATGTATCCAAAAGTCGCCTTTTGTATCTGTCTACGACACTGCAGAAGACAACGGCGGAATTGTATGCCAGTTCCAACCGTCGTACAGACGCGGAGCTGTGCATTCTGAGACTCTGTGATGAGGGCCTCTCCGGTGATCTGACTGCGCTGGAAAGCCGTATCCAGCGGCTGGAGGAGGCTTTGGCCAGAGGACAGGTGATCCGCGCGGCTGTGGAGCAGAGCGCAGGCAAGACTGCAGCACCCGCAAAAAAGGAACCGGTCAGAGAAGAAGCTCCGCCCTGGGAAGAGCCTGCGGCACCTTATGAAGCTCCGCCGCTGCCGGAAGAGCCGCCTTTGATGGAAGAGCCGGGCATCCGGGTATTTGATATTCCGGAAGATGTTCCGCCTGTACGGGAAATCGTCAGGACTGTATCGCAGCCGGTGCGCGAATCGGAAGAGAGCGTACCGACAACGGGCTCGGCGATCTCGGGTGGAAACTGGTGGAGAGCGCTTGCGGAAAGCTGTAAAGGGCGATTATCTCCCATGTACCGCGTATTTCTGGATATGTGCAGCGGCGCACTGGAAGGTGATTTGCTGACGGTTTATGCGCCGGACGATATGACGATGGGACG
Source organism: Oscillospiraceae bacterium (assembly GCA_015067525.1). GTDB lineage: Bacteria > Bacillota > Clostridia > Oscillospirales > Oscillospiraceae > Vescimonas. The sequence goes on from SVMH01000082.1 coordinate 1,270, forward strand.
GCTGAACAATGACCGCGTCAAGGGCACACTGCAGGAAGAGGCGCAGAAGGCTGCCGGAATGCCGGTTCGACTGGTGCTCCGGGTGGGAGAACCCCCTAAAGTGTCCCCACAGGAAAATTTTAAAGAGCTGCTGAAATTCGGCAGCCAGTTTGACAATGTTGAAATCAAATAAAAGGAGATTATGAGATATGGGTTACAGTGCACGTCGTGGATTTACCAACGGTAAGGTGTCCGGCGCAGCGCGTCAGGCAGAGATGCAGGCAAAGATCGCACAGATGCAGGAGCAGATGAATGCTGCACAGGAGTCTGTGGAAGCACAGGTGTTCACTGCCAGCGTAGGCGGCGGTGTCGTAGAGGCAAAGGTCAACGGCAAGAAGGAAGTTGTGGCTATCAATATCAAGCCTGAGGCCGTGGATCCTGATGATGTGGAGATGCTGCAGGATCTGGTTGTCTCTGCTGTTAACGAGGCTCTGCGCCAGGCTGGCGATGCCATGGAGAAGAGCATGAACAGTGTGACCGGAAATCTGAATCTGGGCGCTTTCGGCCTGTAAATGAGATGAGCAGCCTGCATGATACCATGCAGGCTGTTTTGGCAATGAGGAGAATGCCATGGGAAACAAACGACTTTGGGCGCTTTTATTGTCCTTTGTGCTACTTGTGGGTTGTGGAACAGAGTGGGAGAAGCCTATCGCGGAAGACCCCGTACCCACTGATGGAGAAACCATTGCCTATGTGCCGCTGGATGACCGACCGGACAATGCCGAGCGGGTAGTCTATCTGGCGGAGTCTTTGGGATATCAGTTGGCCATGCCGAAAGAAGACTGGTACAAGACCAAACTGGACAACCAGCCTCTCAATGAAAATGGAACGCAGTCCGGTGACCGGGCGAAGCTGTATGAATGGGTGGTGGAGCAGGAGAAAAGCGGCTGCGACCGCTATATCCTGTTTCTGGACCAACTCCTCTCCGGCGGACTGGTGAACTCCCGCCACATCAGCGGGGAGAACCCTGTTACGCTTTCTGATGGCACTGTGCTGACAGAAATGGAGCTGCTGGAACAGCTTTTGGAGCTGTTGGCAGCTGATGAAAGCAACCGCGTTTGGCTATTGGACACGGTGATGCGTCTGGCGCCTACTTGCGGCTATGACGGATTTGGCCTGGAGGAGTATAACAACCTTCGGGAATACGCGATGCAGCCCCGTCCGGAGCTTGCAGGTGACGAATTAACGGTGGAGCATATTCTGGCTGACTACCGTTTGGACAGCAGGGGTGTAGTGCTGAAAGCGGAGGCGTATAGCCTGACCGATACACTGGTGACGGAATACCTCGCCTCACGGGAACGGAAACTACGGCTCAGTGAAGAGGCACAGCGGTTGCTGGCACAGCCGGAATATCAGAGTTTTTCTTTACTCATAGGAATCGATGATTCTTCTGCGGAGGACAGTATCCAGAAAAATGAAATTGCCCTGCTGCGGAAGAATCTGAGAACAGATGGGAAAAGCTATAGCGATCCCATATATTCCGGAATCGCAAATCCGGACCAGGTGGACTGGATTCTCTCCGGCGTGGATGATCTGGCTTTTAAGGCCGTGACCAAATTGTATCTGGATGAGTGCGAGACGGCAGGGACATCGCTGGCGGCACTGGGAAAGAATGATGTGTACATCCGATATGCAGGCGGGACGGAGGACCGCCCGGCCTGTGCCTATGACAGCCAGCCGTTGGAAGAAATCGTAGAGGAACATCTGGCATTCTTTGGACTGGAACAGACAACGCATGCCGATGCAGACATGGAAATCCTGATTCTGACACAGCCTGACCCGACTGCAGCAGGCACTGACGGATGGCCCCATACGTATTGGAAGGGATTTTTAGATATGCTGCGCCCTGGCAGTGCAGGCCCCACTATCCTGATCGATGCCTCTAACAACCAGTACGGCACCGCGTTTCATGATGCACTGGCAGAAGAGGCGGAATTGGGAATGCTCCTTAGCTATGCCGGATTTCTGGATATGGCCATCGTCACTGGCACGGCTCTGAGTCACGGCGTGGCGCGCTACGCGTGGTTGGTACAGGGCGAGGATGACGCGACAGCGACGCAGGCATATCAGAAGAGTCTGGCCGAGGCTGTTTTGCTGGATTTCTGTTACCGTAATACTGTACGGGACGATTTGAGTGCTTGGGTGCGCTCGCAGGGGGGAGACCCCAATAACTTCTACGCTCCACCTATTGACACGGCAGAGGCCCAGAAAACGCTGAATATGGGGATGGAGAAGAGCACAAAAGAGGTGCTGAAAAACTTCAGCCACAGCAATCTGATCGCTTCTCTGCAGGAATATGAGACGGGAAGCGGAGGCTTGGCGGGCTGGGGAGAGATTACCCTTTCCAACTGGCGTTTTCCCTGGCAACGGGTGTTTGAGGTGCGAATGGACATGAAAATAGGGCCGCT
>SVMH01000023.1 GCA_015067525.1 Oscillospiraceae bacterium
GATATTGCTTTATCGGTGATGCCCAGTTTTTCTGCCAACTGCATTTGTGTTAAGTTTGATTTCTTTCTGCACTCGGCAATAAATCTTCCGATTTTAATTTGGTTCATAGGCTGCCTCCTTTCGCATTCAGTATAGATAATCAACAAGAAAAAACACACCTACCATTGGTTAAGTGAGGAATAGTAAACCTATGGTAGAGTGAAAATTGACCGCCAAATTCAAGTTTATCTAATTGTTTGATTCATTCTATCATATCACCGCAATGCATGCAAGAACACTCCCGGCAGCCATTGCTGCCGGGAGTGCAACTGTTTTATGACGCCTCGCCTTTGGTGCATCGCTTTTTTCTTACGCTTCGTTGACCAGCTTGCCGGTGATATGCTCCGGCGTCAGGGAAAAGATCAGCGTGTGATCCAGCGCCTCCCGGATCTCCCGCTCCACATATTCCTGATCGTCGGTAAATTTGGCACAGAGCTTGCGGATGAACGCCATGGCCTCCTGCTCGTCCTCCACCACCCGCAGGCGGCCGAATACGATGACGCTGCGGATATTCAGCGCCCATTCGCCCTCACGGCGGTAGCCCTTGTCATACACGCAGAAAGACGCCTTGTCGCAGGCCTTCATGGCGTCGCAGCGGTGGCCCTTCATGCCGCTGTGGAAATAGAGCTTGCCGTCCTCCTCGCAGTACCAGTGGTTCATGGGCATGCCGTAAGGATAGCCCTCATCGCCCAGCACGCTGAGCACGCCGCGCATCTCGGACTTCAGGATCTCGACGCACTCCGCCTGCGGCAGCTGCTGCTTGGCTCTTGTCACTTCACGAAACATGATGTTTCCTCCTTACATAATGCCCAAAATCTTCAAAAACAGCAATCCCAGCACCAGAATGATAATGGGGCGGGTAATGCGGCTGCCCTTGGTGATGGCAAGTCCGGCACCCACATAGTTGCCGGCCATGTTGCACACGGCGGCAGCGATGCCCAGCGGGAAGAACACCTGCCCGTTGAGGATAAACACCGCGAGGCCCGCAATGTTGCTGGAGAGGTTGATGACCTTGGCCTGGGCGTTGGCGCGGCGGGGATCGATACCGGCAAAGACGGTAAAGGCAATGATGAGGAAGGTGCCGGTACCGGGGCCGTAGAAGCCGTCATAAAAGCCGATCAGCAGGCTGCTGACCATGGCCACAGCCCAGACCTTGCCGCTCAGGCGCAGTTCATCGTCCCCGTCGCGGAACAGCTTGGGACTGAGCACCACCACGGCCACCACCGGCAGCACGAAAATGAGCACCTTTTCCATCACGTCCGCCGACACCGCCAGCGACACATTGGCGCCCAGCGAGCTGCCGATCACCGCCACGATGACGGTGGGGACCGCCAGACGCCAGTTGACCAGCCCCTCGCGGATGAAGCGGACGGTGGCCAGCGCCGTGCCGCAGGTGGACGAGAGCTTATTGGTGGCAATAGCCTGATGCACCGGCACGCCGGCGAGCAGATAGGCCGGCAGCGTGATGAGCCCTCCTCCGCCGCCGATGGCGTCCACCAGACCACCGAGAAACAGCAGCGGGCAGACGATGAGAAACATTTGAGGGGTCAGCGTCATGGCACTCTCCCCGGTCAGTCCTGCGCGCGGAAGACGATCTCGCCGGTCCGGGCGTTCATGGAATCCACAATGGCCAGCGACTCCAGACGGTAGCCCAGGTTGCGCATGCGCATGCCGCCCTCCTGAAAGCCCTTTTCGATGGCGATGCCCAGACCTTCCACCGTGGCGTCGGCCGCCTCCACCAGAGAGATGAGGCCCTGCAGGGCGTAGCCGTTGGCCAGAAAATCGTCGATAATCAGCACGTGGTCATCGGCGGACAGGAACTTCTTGGACACGATGACCTGGTTGTTGGTTTGATAAGTAAAGGAAGTCACATCCGCGGCATAGACCTCGCCGTCGATGTTGATGGACTTGGCCTTCTTGGCAAATACCAGCGGCACACCGAAGGCCTTGGCCACCGGATAGGCGATGGCGATGCCGGAGGACTCAATGGTCAGCACCTTGGTGATCTTCTTATCGGCAAAGCGGCGGTGGAACTCTTGTCCAATCTCCTCCAGCAAAGCGATGTCCATCTGGTGGTTGAGAAAGCTGTCCACCTTCAGCACGTTGCCCTCTTTGACGATGCCGTCGCGCAGGATACGCTGTTCCAGAAAATTCATAGCCCGTACCTCCCCTTATTTTATATTAATATACCACAAGATTTTGTGTTTGTCAGCCATTTTCGACACAGCGGTCAAGTTTTTTGCCATTTCCCTCTTCACCGCCGTCAAAACCCCCTGTTTTTTCGAAGGAAAAATATATTTTTCGTCCAATTCCCTCTTTTTTGTTACGCCTGTGTTACGCTCCGCAGCGTACAATGCAGAAAGAGAATAAAAGTGGCGTAATCTGCCCCACTTTGCCGAAAAAAGGAGGCCCCTCTGATGACGCACACAAAGAAACTTTTTGCCCTGCTGCTGGCCGTGCTGCTGGCGGTCTCGTCTCTGCCGGCCACCGCTCTGGCCGCGGAAGACGCGGACGTGGCGGCTGTCACTGCGCAGCTGGAAGCCATTGACACGCTGCAGGAAATGCAGGCCAAGCGCTACACCTACAAGGTCAAAGCCAACCACTACGACACCGGCAGCCTCACCAACACTGCCGTTGCCGAAGAGCACAATGCTGCCCGCGCCGCCTACGAGACCTATGTCAGCGAGATGTTCGCCGCCCGTCTGGCCGCCCAGCAGGCCTATGACGCGCTGAGCGACGAGCAGAAGGCGCAGATCGATCCCGCTCTGGCGGCCAAGCTCAGCACTGAGCTGGACACCGTTTTCCACACGGGTACCTTCCCTGTCACTCCCGCCGACAACGCCTATATCTTTGAAGCGGTCAACGGCGGCGCCGGTTACGGCTATGAGATCGGAAACCATATGGTCACCGGCAACATTCCCCAGACCTTCGTGCTGGTGGACACCTCCGACGGCAAGACCTCCTGGACGCCCAGCGGCAAATTTGTCTACGGTCAGAGCAACTACGACGTGACCTATTGCTGCGACGTGGAAACCAGTCTGGAGTATGGCACCCACTACCGGCGCATCAATCTGGAGGACAGCGGCTATTACGGCACGGAGGCCGCCCGCCACATCCGCGCCATTCTGCAAAGCGCTTACCCCTATCTGACGGTGGAGGAAATGAAGGCCTCCCTCAAGGCCGGCGGACTGGATAGTCAGTTTGTTGACCAGCTGACCCGCGCCGACATGATCTCCGCCGTGCAGATGGCCATCTGGACCTACGCCAACGCCGAAGACGGCGCCAAGGACGGTTTGGCCTACTTCGCCTCCATCGATGTGCCCAAGAACAACGGCATCTATTTCACCCCCATGCACGACTACACCAACGAGATCTGGGATTGGCTCCCCGGCAAGCGCCAGCGCAGCTATGACGCCCGCGCCGCTTACCGCGTCAACAATCTGGCCTACTACCTGTGCAGTCTGGAGGGTGTGGACCCTGCCGATGACCAGATCGTCATCTCCGATGTGGAGGTCACCCGCGCCGATCTGCTGCCCGACGCCGATGACACCTATCAGGTGGGCATGTATGTCCGTCTCAATCAGGCCGGCAGCGAGAAGGACTATCTGAAGGTCACCGTTACCAGCTTCCGCACCAATGAAGACGGCACCACCACCGTTACCGACCGCACCGCCCGTCTGGTGGAGGATCGCGACACCATCCCCATGTCTGTCAGGGCCCACGCCGGTGACTCCATCCGCGTGGTGGTGGAGGGCACACAGTATCTGGCCAAGGGCGTCTATTTCTACGATCCCGAAGGCGGACGCGATGTCTCCCAGAGTCTGGTCGGCATCGGCGAAGGCATGACCGGCGTATACGCGCAGGAGCTGTTCACCTTTGAAGAAAACGTGGCCGAGATGGGTCTTCGCATCTACAAGACCGTGGCCGGTACGGGAAGCCCCCTCTCCGACATTACCTTCCACATCTACAAGGCACAGCCGCAGGACGGCGAGAGCCTGAGTGAGATCCCCACCGCCGCGGAGATCGCCCGGTTCCAGACCGCTGAAAATCTGGTGGCCTCTATCGTTACCGACACCACCGGCTATGCCGCCGCAGCTCTGGATGCCGGCACCTATCTGGTGATCGAGCAGCACAACGCCGACAAGACCAAGGCGCCGGTCACCCCCTTCTACATCAGTCTCCCCATGAGTGAGACGGTGACCAACGCCGACGGCTCCACCTCCGTGCAGACGGTCAAGGTGATCTCGGTCTATCCGAAAAATGAGCCTGTTGCCCCGCCTGAAGAGCCCCCGATCCTGCCCCCTACGCCCGATGACGTGAAGGGCAAGTTCCAGATCCTCAAGCACGACGAAGCGGACGAAACCGTCGTGCTGCCCGGCGCCCGCTTCCGGGTATACCGCGCCGCCACGGCTGAGGATACCGACACCGTCACCGTTACCTGCGGCGGCGTGCAGTACGCCGTGGTCGGCGTTACCGTGGACGGACAGGATCTGATCCTGACCACTGATGAAAACGGCCGCGCCATCTCCCCCGAGCTGCCCTGCGGCGTCTACTACCTTGTGGAAACGCAGGCTCCCGCCGGCTACAATCTCCCCGTGGACGCTGTACGCGTCACGCTGGTGTCTGACCTGATGAGCACTGTCACCACGGTCACCGTCACCAACCAGAAGGGCGCTCTGCTGCCGGAGACCGGCGGCATGGGCACCGCGGTATTCACCGTCAGCGGCCTGCTGCTGATAGCGCTGGCTGCCAGTCTGCTGGTGCTGAAAAAGCGCCGGAGCTGCTGAAAGCTCACGCATTCGATACAATGTGACAATACATAATAGCGGAGGAATGTAAGAATGAAAAAGCTGCTGCGAAAAGGCATCTCGCTGGTGCTGACCGCCCTGCTGATGCTTTCACTGACGGTTCCCGTCAGCGCCGCCGAAAACGACGGCTACGAGTTCGGAACGCTGGGTCAAAAGACAGCACAGCCCTTGGTCAACCCCGGCCAGTATGAGATCACTGTCAGCGTGCCCGGCGCTGTGGAAACAGAGGAGTACAGCGAGATCATCGTGATGGTGGACGCCTCTGACAGTCAGAGCGGAAACCTGACCAAACTGAAAACCATGCTTGTCAGTCTGGCAGAGCAGGTGCTGCACAACGACGGCTCTACGCGTCTGACCCTCATGGGCTACGGCATGGGCCCCACAAGAGCAGGCTCTTTCTACAACGCCGAAACGCTGGCCGCCTATCTGGAGACCATGACCCAGCAGGATCTGATGCAGGGCGTGTCCGCCACCAACTGCGAGCGCGCGCTGGATTATGTCCGCGAGTATATCGAGCAGTCCGAAAAGCTGCACAAGACCTTTGTCATCTTCACCAGTGACGGCAACACCAACATGGATGAGACCCCCTACAGTCTCTCTGAGTGGGTGTCCCATCCCGAATGGTACATGAACGGCGCCGCCGTGCAGGATGTGATCGCCTACGCCGCCGGCGGTCAGGCAGAGCTGCTGGTGACCAGCGGCACGATCCTGAGCCCCACCGCCGCACTGTATCCGGAAGAGAGCATCAACCTGGCGCTGCTGGCGCACACCGAGGGCCTGGGCAGCGCCGCCTATATCGCCGCAGTGGATGATCTGTACAGCAAGATCACTGCCAGCGAGGCAGCCGGCATCGCCTATGTCAACGCGGTGTGGGCAGACGTATTTGCCAACTCCGGCATGACCTACGGCGCCAGCGGCCTCTACTCCACCTCCCGGATGGAAAAGGCGTTTCTGGACTATTATGACGGCGTGTTCACCAACAGCTTTCTGGTTTCGATCCACAGAAGAGACCGGGCCGGCTGCTATCCGGACTATTATAATCTCAGCACCTGGGGCAGCCGCTCCTCCATCGCGGCAGACAAGCTGGCCGCCAACGAAAAGGTGCTGGAGCTGTACATGATGGACTTCTCCGCCAAAAACAACACGTGGATGAATCCCAATTCCACCACCGCACACCACTGCACCTCTTCCAAGATCTCCTACAACACCGCCAGCAGCTTCTCCGCGGCATTGGACAAGATCGAGGATCTCAGCTCCGAGATGTTCGTCACCGTGTACAGCAACGCCACGGTGGTCGACCCCATGAGCAAGTGGGTCACGCTGGATCCTTCCAGCATCCGCATTTATGAGGATGACCTGCTGATCTACCGCTATGGCGAGGGCTGGCTCTATGAGGACAAGCAGCCCGCCGCAGATCCCATTGCCCTGACGGTCAACGAAGACGGCCGTTACCAGATCACATGGCGCATCAAGGACGGCAACCTGCTTTACACGGACCGCTACTTCCTCAAGTACATCGTGGATACCGATGAAACCGCAGAGGGCTTCCAGTACGACACGCTGTATCCGGCCAATGATCCAACCCATGTGGAATACACCGACGCCAACGGCGAGGAGCAGCGCTCCTCCATCCCCGTCCCCGATGTCAAAGAACTCACGCCCAGCGATGACTTCGCCGACGGAGACAAGGGCCTGCAGATCTACAAGGGCTCGTCCATCGACGGCTCGCCCATCTCCGAGATCAAGTTTGATGTATACCATGTGGTTCCCAGCGAGGGTGAGATCCTCTCCCCCAACCCCACCAGCGAGGAATACAGCAAATATATGTCCGACGAGACCTTCGTGGGCTCCATCGTGACGGACGCTCTTGGCTACGGCGCCATGAATCTGACGCAGCTGGGTTATGACGACGGCTTCTACCTCATCGTGGAGCAGGCCAGCAGCAAGGTCAAGGCACCCCTGTCCCCCTTCTATATCAGCATCCCCATGCTGGATCCCCAGACCGGCGCGCCCATGGACATCGTGAAAATGTACCCCAAGAATGAGCCGGTCGTTCCCAACACGCCCATCGAGCCCGACATCCCCGAAGAGCCCGAGACTCCCGAAACGGGTAAGATCACGGTTCTGAAGCACAGCGAGGCCGATGAGAGCATCGTTCTGGCAGGTGCCCAGTTCCAGGTCTACCGTCTGGCACTCGCCCAGGAGACCCCCACCATGACCGTGTCCTATAACGGTCAGGACGTGGGTCTGGTACCCATGACCGTTAACGACCAGACCGTCACCATCACCACCGGCGAAAACGGCCTCGGCGCTTCCCGCGAACTGCCCCTCGGCCTTTATTTCCTGGTGGAGACCAAATCCCCCAACGGCTACAACCTGATGGATGAACCCATCGCCGTGTTTGTCACTCCCACCAGCCATGAAACTGCCAACGCCGTAAAGATCGCCAACACCGCAGGCGTCCATCTGCCGGAGACCGGCGGCATCGGCACCGCGGTATTCACCGTCAGCGGTCTGCTGCTGATGGCGCTGGCCGCCAGCCTGCTGGTACTGAAAAAGCGTCGGAGCTTCTAAGGCAGCGCAGCACATTTCTTATAAAAAAGAGGCAGGGACTTTCGTCCCTGCCTCTTTTCTTATGATGCCGCTTCCAACATGTTTTCGATGAAAATGCCGTACCCGGTATCCGGGCTGTTGACGAGCACATGGGTAACGGCGCCGATTAGTTTTCCATCCTGGATAATCGGACTGCCGCTCATCCCCTGCACGATGCCGCCGGTGATACGCAGCAGTTCGGGGTCCGTCACGCGGATGAGCATATTGCGGGTGGGCTGGTCGCCGCCGTACAGGCGGGTGATCTCCACCGCGTATTCCCGCGTTTCATTGCCGCTGACGGTGGAAAGGATCGTGGCCGGTCCGGTGTGGATCTCCCGTCGGGAGGCCACCGGCAGAGCGCGGCTCTCCTCCACAAAGGCCGCGTCCGTCACCGTGCCGAAGACGCCGCCTTCCGTGTTGGCCTGCAGCGCGCCCACGTCCCGCTGCACGGAGAAGTCGCCCTTCAGCTCGCCGGGACTGCCCTGCGCGCCCTTACGCACGGCTTTGACGGTGGTCTCTATGATGGAGCCGGAGGCCAGCGGCATCAGCTTGGCCGTATCCACGTCCGTGATGCCGTGGCCCAGTGCGCCGTAGTTGCCGGTGGCCGGATCGTAATAGGTCAGCATCCCAATGCCAGCCATGCTGTCGCGGATCCACGCGCCGAGCCGGCACGTACCGTCATCGCAGCGCACCGGCTGGACAGATACCTCCATCCGGCGGCTGCCCCGCTGCACAGCCAGCACCATGGTGTCCTCTCCGTTTTCCTGCAAAATGGACTGCATATGCTCCGTTGACTGGATCTTTTCGCCATTGGCTGTGAGGATCAGGTCCCCTTCCTTCAAGCCGCAGTCCTCTGCCGGAGAAACGGTGTCGCCGCCGCATTGGAGATCGGATGTGTCCACGATGAGCACACCGTCGGCAAACAGCTTGATGCCCACCGCCTTGCCCAGCGGGATCAGGGTGCGCGTTTCTTCCACGCCCCACGCAGGCGAGATACTAAAGCTGAAACAGAAAACCGCTGCCAGCCATGCTGCCGCTCTTCGGCGGTATTTTTTTTGTGTTTCATGCATCACCATCACCTCTCGCTTTGTTTTTGTCGCCGGCGACAGCGTTAATTTGCGCAGTTTTTCACCGCCTTTTCCCGTTAAATATAGGATAAAACGGCAGCAAATTTGACACAAATAAAAAAACGCCGCAGGGAACATCCCTGCGGCGTTTGGCAGTTTTTTCTTTTAGAACTTGCGGTTGAAGATGCTCAGGATATCCTCAAAGGACTTGTCCGCCTCGCTGGGCTCGGCGGTCTCACCGGCCTCCTCATCCAAAGCCACGGGAGCCTTGCTGACAGCGGCAGCGGCGGGAGCGGCCTCTTCCTTGTTGCCCTCGGCAAAGCCGGTGGCGATGACGGTGACGCGGATCTCGTCATCCAGCGTCTCGTCGAAGGTAGCACCGAAGATGGTGAGGGCGTCGGGATGGACAGCCTGCTGCACCAGAGTGGCAGCCTGCTCCACTTCCTCCAGGCCGATGTCCATGGAGCCGGTGACGTTGATCAGCACGCCGCGGGCGCCGTTGATGGAGGTCTCCAGCAGGGGGCTGGAAATGGCCATACGGGCGGCCTCTTCAGCCTTGCCCTTGCCGGCAGCGCGGCCCACGCCCATGTGGGCAAGACCGGCATCCTTCATGATGGCGGACACGTCGGCAAAGTCCAGGTTGATAAAGCCGGTGTCGCGGATCAGGTCAGAAATGCTCTGCACCGCCTGACGCAGCACGTCGTCGGCGATCTCAAAAGCGTTGGCAAAGGTGATCTTCTGGTCAGTAGCCAGCTTCAAACGCTCGTTGGGGATGATGACAAGGGAGTCCACCTTGCCGCGCAGCTCGTTGATGCCGGCCTCGGCAGCACGCATGCGGCGGGGGCCCTCAAAGCCGAAGGGCTTGGTGACTACGCCGACGGTGAGGATGCCCAGCTCGCGGGCGATCTCCGCCACGATGGGAGCGCCGCCGGTACCGGTGCCGCCGCCCATACCGGCGGTGACGAACACCATGTCGGTATCTTCCAGCGCCTTGGCGATCTGGTTGCGGCTCTCCTCAGCGGACTTCTTGCCCACCTCGGGGTTGGAGCCGGCGCCCTTGCCATGGGTCAGCTTTTCGCCGATCTGGATCTTATAGGTGGCGCTGGAGGCATTCAGAGCCTGCTTGTCCGTATTGATCGCAATAAAATCAACGCCCTTGGTGCCAGAGCGCACCATGCGGTTCACCACGTTATTACCGCCGCCGCCTACGCCTACGACCTTGATGCTGACGACGTTCTCGGGACCGGTTTCAAATCCAAAAGCCATGTTGGTTCCTCCTGCCACAAATTGTATGTCAAAGACAAATTATCCGATAGTAACCCCAATATAGAGTATATATATTGTAGTACGCTTTGCCGTTATCGTCAAGTGTTGCAGCCCGATTTCCCGGGATTTCTTTCGCACTTTTATCCGGCGATGAGACGGGCTTCGCCGTCGGTCATCATTTTCAGCGTACCGGTCTCATAGTCCTCCAGCTTGGCCACCACGGCCGCCAGGAAGTTGAGCTTATAGTCAAAGTCGGCGCCCCAGGGCACCTCCACGTCAAAGCGGTCCAGATAGCGGATGGAGATGTATTCGCTCTTTTCCAGATGGATCTCCTGCACGTCCGCCAGCATACCCTTCTTGCGCAGCTGCGCCAGGATCTCCAGCAGCTGCTTGCGGATGGGTTCGTTGGTCTCGTCGGCCGTGATGGGTGCGCCCACCTGCGGCTCAGTGATGCTCAGGCCCGTGACCACAGCCCAGCCTTCGGCTGCGCTGCCCTCCGGTGCATCCACGATCTTGCCGGAGGAGCAGAGGATCCACGTTTGGCCCTCCTGCTCCAGCACGACGCCGCACCGGCATTCCTGCACGTGAATGTGCAGCGTATCCGGCAGGCCGCGGTTGATGCTGACGGACTCCACATAGGGCAGCGCACCGCTGATCCTGCCGGCCACATCGTACTTGTTCATGAAAAAGAGGTTATCCCCCTGCTGCACGCCGCTGGCATCCGTCACTTCCTGAGCAGAATACCGGCTGTTGCCATCCACAGCAATCGTCTCCACCTTGAAAAACAGGATCAACGCCGCGATAATGGCGCCGCCGATCAACACAAAGCACAGCAGTTGATAGAGGAAGGCAAAGCTCCCCCTTCTGCGTCTGCGGTTGTTTCTCTTGCGTCTTGCCATAGCGGCCCCTTTCGTTTCGTTGGTTTATGTATCGTCCCGGATCGCAGCGCCCAGCTGCGTCAAATCGCCCACAATATCGGCATAGCCCCGCCGAATATGGTGGATATCTCCGATTCTGGTCGTACCCTGCGCCTGCAGGCCCGCCACCACTAGTGCGGCGCCGCCCCGCAGATCCGTGGCATTCACCTGCGCGCCGTGGAGCTGCTCCACGCCGCACACCACCGCCACCCGGCCTTCCGGCCGCACATCGGCGCCCATGCGCCGCAGCTCCGAGACATGGCGGTAGCGGTTTTCAAACATGTTCTCCACAAACACCGTGGTGCCGCGACTGCGGCACAGTGCCGCCATCAGCACCGCCTGCGCATCCGTGGGAAACCCCGGATAAGGCGAGGTGCGAACGGGCGCCACAGAACGCAGCTTTCCGCTGCTCTCCAGCGAGATCTCGTCGCCGCTGCAGTGGATGCGGCAGCCGGCCTGCATGAGGGCCGTTGTTACCGTGGAGAGGTGTCCCGGCGTTACCTGCTGCAGGCAGATATGCCCGCCAACGCCCGCTGCAGCTGCCAGATAGGTGGCCGCCACGATGCGGTCGGCAATGACGCGGTGGTCACAGCCGTGCAGTACCCGCCGCCCCTCCACCACCACGGTGGAGCTGCCGGCGCCCCGCACATCGGCGCCCATGGCGCACAAAAATTCCTGCAGATCGCAGATCTCCGGCTCGCGGGCCGCATTGGAGATCACGGTGGTGCCCTTGGCACCGCAGGCCGCCAGAATGGCGTTTTCCGTAGCACCTACGCTGGGCAGGGATAGCACGATCTCCGTGCCCTGCATGTTTCCTCCGCTGCAGCTGATGCTGCCGCCGCGCTCGCGCACATCGGCACCCAGCGCCCGCAGCGCCGCCAGATGGAGGTCGATGGGTCTTGGCCCCAGCTCACAGCCGCCGGGATAGGAGATCTCCGCCTGACCGCAGCGGCTGAGGATGGCACCGAGGAAGATCACCGATGAGCGCATACGCCGCATCAGCGAGTCGGGGATATCCCACCGCGTGACGCAGGAGGCATCCACCAGCAGCGCATCGCCTTCCCACCGGACCCGACAGCCCAGATGGCGCAGGATCTCCACGGTGGTGTCCACGTCGCTCAAGCGGGGACAATGTTGGATCCGGCAGGTCTCACCGCTGAGGATGGACGCCGCCAGAATGGGCAGAACGCTGTTTTTGGCACCCTGCACCACAATTTCACCGGACAGAGGCCGGCCTCCCTCCAGGGAGTAATAACGCATACCGCACGCCGCCTTTCATCGCAAATCTATGCCATCTTATGCGCTAAGGCAGGTGCGCCGTGCCTGTTCGGTTATTTGCAGATCGCCATGACCGTCTCGTAGATGCGCTCAGTGGCATCCAGAATGCCCAGAGAGGCCATTCCGCGGCTCATGGCAGAGCGTTTTTCGCTGTCAGCCAGAATATCCCGTGCCGTCTCGTAGAGGGCCTCGCCGGTCAGTTCCGGCTCCAGCATCACCACAGCGCCGCCGTGGCGCTCGAGGATGCGGCAGTTCTTTTCCTGATGGTTGTTGGTCACATAGGGAGAGGGCACCATAACGGCCGCCTTGCCCAGCGCCGTCAGCTCGCTGACGGTGGAGGCGCCGCCGCGGCACAGCACCAGATCGGCTGCCACCATAACGGTGGCCATGTCGTGGATATACTCCCGCACATCAAGGCCCGCGCAGTTGTTCAATCCGCGCTGGGAAAGCTCCGCCTGCATCTTCTGCCAGCCGGAGGAACCCACGGCGTGGATATGGTGGAAGGGCTGGCCCTCCGCCACCTCGCGTGCGAAGAAGTCCAGCATTTTCTCATTCATGGTGCTGGCGCCCAGACTGCCCCAGAAGGACACCAGCAGCGGCCGGTCATCCGTCAGGCCCAGCTTTGCCCGGGCCTCTTCCCGGGTCAGATCGAAGAAATCGCCCCGCACCGGCGTGCCGGTGACGGCGATCTTCTCGGGGTTACGATAGAGAGCGCGGCAGTCTTCAAAGCCCACCATGATGCGGTCAGCGAAGCGCTCCAGCATCTTGGTGGTGAGGCCGGGTACCATGTTGGATTCGTGCACCGCCGTGGGGATGCCCTTGGCAGCGGCGTATTTCACCATGGGGTAGCTGGCGTAGCCGCCGGTGCCCACCACCAGATCGGGCTGAAAATCCTTGATGATACGGCCCACCTGTGCAGGCGCCGTCAGCAGGTTCTTCACCGTTTTCAGGTTGTGTTTCAGTCCCTTAAAGCTGATGGAGCGGGAGAAGCCGGAGGACTCCACACCGCGGTAATCATAGCCGGCTTTGGCCACCAGTTTTTTCTCAATGCCGTTGGGTGTGCCAACGAACAGGATCTTCGTCTCGCTGTCCAGCTTGCGCATATAGCCGGCCAGAGCCAGCGCCGGATTGACGTGGCCCGCCGTGCCGCCGCAGGTAAAAATGACGTTCATTCTCTTTCCTCCTTACCCATTCCGGGGTGCCGGGATCTGACGTGAAACACTCAGTACGATGCCCATTTCAAAAAGCTGCAAAGCCAGAGCCGTGCCGCCGTAGCTGAAGAAAGGCAGCGAAATGCCGGTGGCGGGCAAAAGGCCCGTGACAACGGCCATGTTCAAAAAGGTCTGCAGACTGATCTGGGTCATGCAGCCCACCACCAGCAGCGCGCCGAAGCGGTCACGGGCGTGGAGAGCGATCCAGAAGCCGCGCAGGATCAGCAGGATAAACACCAGAATGATGAGGCAGGCGCCGATCAGGCCCAGTTCCTCACAGACGATGGCAAAGATGAAGTCGTTGTGCTCTTCCGGCAGGAAGAGGAACTTCTGCCGGCCCTTGCCGAAGCCAAGACCCAGCAGGCCGCCGGAGCCGATGGTGGTCAGACTCTGTGCCATCTGATAGCCGGTCCAGGTATAATCCAGCCAAGGATCCTTCCACATGAGGATACGGCTGGCGCCGTAGGAGATGATGCCGGCCTCCACCAGCTTGACATAGGCAAATGCAGCCGCGCCCACGCCGCCGAAGCCAAGAGCCACCAGCCAGCGCTTCATGCCGCCCACCACCATCATCATGATGCCGATGCCCACGATGAGGATCGTGCCGGAGAGGTGGGGTTCCAGCATCATCAAAATGGCGATACAGCCGAGGATGGGTAGGTACGGCAGAAGGCCTGCCTTCAATTCCTCCATCTTCTCCTTCTTCTTGGAGATGCTGTCGGCAAAGTAGATGATGACGCCCAGCTTGGCGATCTCCGAAGGCTGGAAGGTAAAGACGCCCTCGATGCCCAGCCAGCGGGTGGCGTTGTTGACGGTGATACCCACGCCGGGGATAATGACCAGGATCAGCAGGAAAATGGAGAAGCCCAGCAGCATCTTTGCTGTGCCGCGCAGGCGCTGATAGTTGATCTTGCCCATCACCAGCATAGCCACGATACCCATGGCCGCAAACACCGCCTGACGCTTGACGTAATAAGCCGCGTCGCCGGACTCGTAATAGGCCGAGGGGAAGCTGGCAGAGAAGAGCATGATCAGGCCGATTCCCGTCAGCAGCAGCGTCAGCAGCAGAAACGACAGGTCCATGGAGCCTTTGGAGGCCTCATAGCTGCGCCGTTCCGTGGCGCGGCGCTTCTCCTTGAGCGCTTTTTGTGCATGGTATTCTTCGCGGGTCAATGCTCTTCCCTCCTTTCTCCAGGTAATGGTTAAAAATTTATGCCATGTAGCGGTTCATAACGCCGAGGAAGGCCAGCACGCAGAAAATGGTGCTGACGGTGGAGAACACCACCACGATCTTGTTCTCCTTCCAGCCGCACATCTCATAGTGATGGTGCAGCGGTGCCATCTTGAAAAAGCGCTTGCCGTGGGTCAGCTTGAAGTAACCGATCTGGATGATATCGGACATAGTCTCGCAGATATAAACGATGCCCACCAGTACCAGCACCAGAGGCATATCGTAGGCAAAAGCCAAAGCCGCTACGGCGCCGCCCAGAAACAGCGAGCCCGTATCGCCCATGAACACCTTGGCCGGATAGTGGTTGTAGATCAAAAAGGCTGCCAGACCGCCCACCATGGCGCCGCCGAAGATGCCCAGCTGCTCATACTGGCCCCAGTAGCCGCCCAGCACGGCAAAGAAGGCCGCCACAGGGATGGTAACACTGGAGGACAGACCGTCCAGACCGTCGGTGATGTTGACAGCGTTGACGGTGCCCACGATGACGAAGGCGGCGAAGATCAGATACACCACCCAGGGCAGCACCAGCTCGGTGTTGAAGAAAGGCACGTACAGGTTGGGGCTCAGCAGGCCTTCAAAACGCATCAGGCACAAAAAGGCTACCGCGGCCGCCAGCTGCAGCAGGAACTTCTGGCCGCTGGTCAGACCCGTATTCTGCTTGCGCTTGACCTTCTGATAGTCGTCAATATAGCCGATAACGCCGAACACAAGGGCAAAGGCATAGACATACAGATGGGTATACACGCCCTGCAGCATGCCGGACCAGCCCATGATGAAAATGGCGATGCCGATACCGATGATGAACATCAGGCCGCCCATGGTGGGGGTACCCTGCTTATTCATGTGCCAGGTGGGGCCGATCTCCTTGATGCTCTGTCCGGCCTTCAGCTGTACCAGCACCGGGATCAGCAGCTTGCCTGCCACGGCCGAAACGACCAGACTGATGATGGCTGCCAGAATGATCTTCATAACGTACTCTCCTCTCGCCGCCCGTAAGCGGCCTCCTTTGTAGTTTATCTCTTTTCGTTGTGATCTTGACAGTATGCCGCCACAACTTCCCGTTCGTCCAAATGGTATTTTTTGCCGCCGATCTCCTGATAGGTCTCGTGGCCCTTGCCGCACAGCACGACCACGTCATCTTTGCGCGCATGATCCAGCGCCCAGCAGATGGCCTCCACCCGGTTCTCAATGACCACAGGCGGGTTTTCTCCCTCCATGCCCGCTGTGATGTCCCGGATGATGGCATCCGGCTTCTCCGTGCGGGGATTGTCGGTAGTGACGACGGCCACACGGGCCAGTCGCTGCGCGATGGCACCCATCTGCGGCCGCTTGGTGCGGTCGCGGTCACCGCCGCAGCCGAACACCGCGATCACGCGCCCGCGGGCAAAGGTGCGCACCGCCTGCAGCACGTTTTCCAGTGCGTCCGGCGTATGGGCATAATCAATGAGCACCGTGTAGTCTTTGCCCGGTGTGGGCACCACTTCCATGCGGCCCGGTGCGCCGCGCTCCTGCCCGAGCACCTGCGCGCAGCGCTGCAGCGGCACGCCCAGCGTCCGGCAGGCCGCCATGGCCGCCAGCGAGTTATACACGCTGAAGGCACCGGGAATGGCGCAGTGCACCGGCAGTTCCTCCCAGTCCGTGCAGGCTGTGTAGGCCACGCGGTCGGGGTAATACGTAATTTCTTTTGCCTGCAGCTGGCACTTACGCTCCACGCCGTAGGCGAAGCGGCGGCAGGTGCTGCCCCGCAGGATCTGCCTGCTCCACGGATCATCGGCATTGTACACGGCCACATCGCAGCTGCGCATCAGCTTACTTTTGGCGGCGCAGTAGTTCTCCATGGTGCCGTGGAAGTCCAGATGATCCTGCGTCAGATTGGTGAAAAGGCCCACCGCAAAGCGGATGCCGTAGGTGCGCTCCAGCGCCAGCGCGTGGGAGGAAACCTCCATCACCGCGTGGGTGCAGCCCCCGTCCGCCATTTGCCGCAGCAGCCGCTGCAGCTCATAGGACTGTGGGGTCGTACGCTCAGCCGGCAGCAGCTGCTCACCCACCGCGTTCTCCACGGTGCCGATCAGCCCCACCTTGGCCGGCAGCGCCTGCTCCAGTATGCGTTTGATGAGCCATGTTGTCGTGGTTTTTCCGTTGGTGCCGGTGACGCCGATGAGCGTCATTTCTTCGGCAGGGCGGCCAAAAAAGTTGGCCGAGATCATTGCCAGCGCGCGTCGGGCACAGGGCACCTCCACATAGGGACCGGCGCACCCTGCCGGCTGCTGGCAGACGGCGCACACGGCGCCTTTTTCAAAAGCTTGTGCAATGAACGCATTTCCGTCCCAATCGGTGCCGGGGATGGCAACGAACACATCACCTGGCGCGGTGGTCCGGGAGTCATAGCTGACGCCGGATACCTCCGTGTCGGGATGGGCGTGGACGGAGGTGGTTGGTATCCCTTGAAGTAGCTCTTTCAGCTTCAAGGACACGAAAACTCCTTTCCAAGCACTTAGTCGGTTACGGCAGTATCGCCCAGCTGCACGGTGATCACCGTGCCGGCCGGCACTTTGACGCCCACATCCTCCGACTGGCTCAGCACGCGGACGGTACCGGAAGTGCTGGCCGTGGTGCCGGTAAAGCGCAGGAACAAGCCTGCATTGGTGGCGGCCACGTTGGCCTCGGCAGGCGTTTTGCCCACCAGAGAGGGCACGGTGCACGCATCTGTCGGCTTCTCGGCGCCGGCATAGAGCACCACCGTGGATTTACCCGGGATCACAGCGCCGCCGGCAGGTGTCTGGTCTGTCACCGTGTCGCCGTCGCCCACCACCTTGCAGGTAAAGCCCCTGCCGCTCAGGCGGCTCTTGGCCTCTGCCACCGTCAGGCCCTTCACGTTGGGGACAGCCGTATCGGCGCCCAGCAGCTCGTCGGCCGAGTAGGTGGGGTTGATGCCCAGATAGGGCATGATGGAGCTGGCCATAGGCGCCGTCATAGCGCCGCCGGAGGGATAGGTGCCGGTGTCACGGGCCGGCGTATCCAGCGCCAGCAGCATGATGATCTCCGGATCGTCCGCCGGAGCGAAACAGGCAAAGGACACCACCACATCGCCGGTCTGGCCCTTGTCGGCCGTACCGGTTTTGCCGCCGATGCGATAGCCGGTGACCTGACCGTTGCGGCCGGTACCGTTGGACACCACGTATTCCAGACACTCGCGCACCTTGGCAGAGGTAGCCTCGCTGACCACCTGACGCACCGGAGTGGTATCGTGCTGATAGAGGACCGTACCGTCATCCGCCAGCACCTGCTCCACCACGTAGGGCGTGTGCAGGTAGCCGCCGTTGATGCAGGCGGCCTGTGCCGCGATCAGGGCGATGGGCGTCACGTTGAAGTTCTGGCCGAAGGCATAGCAGGCCAGATCCAGCTGGGTAAAGTTTTCCGGCGCGATGAAAATACCGGCAGCCTCGCCGTCCAGATCCACGCCCGAACCTTCCATCAACCCAAAGGCGTCCATGTACTCGTAGAACTTTTCCGTTCCCAGATCCATGCCGTAGGTGATGAAAGCGGGGTTGCAGGAATTGGCCGCCGTTTGTTTGAGCGTCTGGGCGCGGTGGTGGCCGGAGCAGTTGATCCGCTCGCCGGACACGTTGATGTAGCCGTTGCAGTAGTAGGTGGTGTTTTCATTCACCACGCCCTCTTCCAGCGCAGCGGCCAGCGTCAGGATCTTGAAGGTAGAGCCGGGCTCATAGGTGTCGTTGAGGGCCTTGCTGCGCCACTGGCGCATCTGGGCCTCCGCCAGCGAAAGCTTTCCGCTGCTCACAGCGCTGCTGAGCTTGCTGTCCTTGATGGCAGAAAAGTCGTTCAGATCGTAATCGGGATAGGAGGCCATGCCCAGAATGGCACCGGTGTTGACGTCCATCACAATACCGGTGGCGCCGTTGGCCGCCTCAAATTTATCCACCATCTCCGCCAGTGCGCTTTCCAGATAGTACTGCACGGTGGTGTCCACGGTCAGCACCAGATCGTTGCCGTTTTCGGCGCCGTAGTACTTCTCGTAGGCGTAGAGCATGTCGTTGCCCGCGTTGTCCCGTGCGGTGACCACCAGACCGGTCTGGCCCTCCAGCTCCTCTTCAAAGCGGGCCTCCAGACCGTAAAGGCCGGTGTTGTCCGTGCCCACAAAGCCCACGATATGAGAGGCCAGCGTGCTGTAGGGGTAGTAGCGCTTGGCGTCCGTCACCAGATAAACGCCGCGGATCTTGTTTTCGTTGAGGAAGGTACGCACCTCGTTGGCCACCGCCTCATCAGCGCGCAGTTTCACCACCTCATACTGGGAGTAGGTGCGCTCCATTTTCTGGTAGATGCTCTCAGGATTTACATCCAGAATGCGGGCCAGATTCTCCACCAGGAAATCAGCCGTCCAGGTAGTTTCTTCGTCGGCCAGTTCCTCCGCCAGTTCCAGCGGCGAGAGGAATACCGTCTCCGCCGTGGCGGAAATGGCTAGAATATTGCCGCCCCGGTCATAGATGGTGCCGCGGCTGGCGGTGATCTCCGTGCTGCGGGTCTGCTGGTCCAGTGCCTTGTTCTGCAGCTCCTCATGACGCACGATCTGCAGCTCATAGAGCTTGGCGAACACCAGAATAAACACACCAAGACCCATGACCAGCATCAAAATAAAGGTTCTGGTCTGGATCAGGCGGTTGGCCCGGCGGATCTTTTCGGATTTTCGGTTGGGTTGATTGGGTTGGTTGGCCACAGTGCTTCCTCCTGTCAGGCTCCTGCGCCGGCTCTGCCTTTCTTTTGCATCGGCCGGAATGTCAAGCAAGGAGCAAGAAGTCACCTTCTTACTCCTTGCGCATGTTTACTATATGGCAGCGCTTACTGGAAATATTCCACCAGCGCCAGCACGCCGCCTTTGGCCGAGGCAAAGGCCCGGTCCAGCACGCCGTCATCACCGGCGGCGTAGACCACCGCGGTGTCGGAGCCGCCCAGCTCCACGTATTCGATCTGACCGGCAGAGGGCTTGCTCATACCGGCAGCTTCCGCCACCTCTTTGATGGTGGACAGTTCAAAGGTCTGCTCGTATTCGGTCAGCAGCTGCACATGCTCCGTGTTCAGCTTGTCCAGTTCCGTCTTCATGTCGGCCACGTTGCCGGAGATCTGGGTCAGTTTCACGTAACCCATCAGCAGCACCACCACCATGGCGGCCAGAACCGCCACGCTGCCCAGTACCAGGGGGGATACCTGTGCCTTGGGCTGCGCCGCCGTCTGGGTGCGGGGACGCTGCACCACTTCCTGCTGACGCTGCCGTTCGGGACGGGGCTGTTCGGGCATGCGCCCGGCTTCTTCCAGAGCGCGCTCTCTGACCAGCGCGTCCAGGTCATAGGCTAGGTTGCCGTAAACGGGGCCATTGGGTTTTCTCTTCAGTTCAGCCATGGTCAGAGGGCTCCTTTCGTCAAAATTTTATACCTTTTCTGCCACGCGCAGCTTGGCGCTGCGGGCACGGGGGTTATATTCCAGTTCCGCCGCCGTGGATACCACCGGCTTGCGGGTGACCAGCTTCATCTTGGGCTGCTTGCCGCACACGCACACCGGAAACTCCGGCGGACAGGTGCAGCCGGTGGCCAGACGCTGCATGGTCTTTTTAATGATGCGGTCCTCCAGTGAGTGGAAGGAGATGACCGCCAGACGGCCGCCGGGATT
The DNA here is from genome assembly GCA_015067525.1 of Oscillospiraceae bacterium. GTDB lineage: Bacteria > Bacillota > Clostridia > Oscillospirales > Oscillospiraceae > Vescimonas. The sequence goes on from SVMH01000023.1 coordinate 20,089, forward strand.
CAGGCGGTCCGCCGCAGCTTCCATCATGGGCTCCAGCTCGTCCAGCTCACCGTTGACGGCGATGCGGATGGCCTGAAAGCTGCGCTTGGCCGGATGCTGCTTCTCCCGCAATGCGGCAGGCGGCATGGCCTTTTTAATGATGTCCGTCAGCTGACCGGTGGTCTCGATGGGACTGACCTCCCGCTCGCGGACGATGTGCTTGGCGATAACGGGGGCGTAGCGCTCCTCGCCGTATTCAAAGAGGATCCGCCGCAGTTCCTCGTAGGGCCACGTGTTGACCACGTCCCGTGCCGTCAGTGCGGCGGTGCGGTCCATGCGCATGTCCAGCGGCGCGTCATTCATGTAGGAAAAGCCGCGCTCTGCGTCATCCAGCTGGGGGGAAGAAACGCCCAGATCAAAGAGCATGCCGTCGATCTTGTCCAGCCCCAGACTGTCCAAAATCTCGTGGATGCAGCTGAAGTTGCTGTGCACCAGCGTGACGCGCTCACGGAATTCTGCCAGACGCTCCTCAGCGGCTGCCAGAGCCGTCTCGTCCCGGTCCACGCCGATGAGCCGGCCGCCTTCCGTCAGGCGGCGGACGATCTCCAGCGAGTGTCCGGCACGGCCCAGCGTGCCGTCCAGATAGATGCCGTCAGGTCGGATGGCCAGGGCGTCCAGACATTCGTCCAGCAGCACCGGCTTATGGCCGTAGGACTGATCCTCGGCTGCGTTGCGGTCAAAAGCCATATCTTACAGCCCCAATTCTTCCATCGCCTTCTCCAGCGCGCCGGAGTCAAAGGCAGCAGCTTCCAGTTCGGCCCAGCGCTGTGCGTTCCAGATCTCCACACGGTCGAAGCTGCCCACCACCACCACTTCCTTTTCCAGAGAAGCGTAGCTGCGCAGCAGTGCGGGGATCAGAATGCGGCCCTGTCCGTCCGGCTCGCAGTCGGCGGCGTTGGCGAACATGGGGCGCAGCGCTTTGACCTCGCTGTAGGTGCGGGTCTTCAGGTCCTCCATGATGGAGGCCCACTTGGCGTCGGAAAATACGGAAAGGCAGCCGTCCTGTCCAATGGTGACGTGGAAGGTCTCGCCCAATTCCTCGCGCAGCTTGGCAGGAATGAACAGACGGCCCTTGGCGTCGATATTGTGTGCATACTGACCGGTCACTCCTGTCACCTCCTTGCGCGGCTCTGTCGCGGTCGTTTTCGGGAAAACCGTGGGATTGTCCCCCACAAATAGGGGCACTAACCCCACATTTCCCCACTTATGGACTGAGTATACCCCATTTGTTTCCCGATTGCAAGGAATTTTTTCTCGACATTTTATCTGCTTTCCCTTGTTTTTCCACTTCTTTTCCCATTTTTTCTACAAAATCTAAAACATTCGTTCCATGTTCCGGAGCGCAAAAAAGAAGGCGGACACAAGATGTTGTGTCCGCCTTCTTTTTTAGGCACAAAATATTCTTTTGGTTGAAATTTTCCATTTTCAGGAAAATCAAGTATGGTTGATTTGCACAAAAAAGGGGCGAAAATTTCGTCGTTTTTCTCCCCGGCAAATCAGACCTCTTCTTCCTCCTGCTGCACCTGCTGCTGGGCCTGCATCTTCTCGGCGGAGGCGGCACGGAAGCGGACGCGGGAGTCCTTCACCTCATCCAGAGCGGCCTGAATGGCCTCCTCGGTGCGGCGCAGAGCGTCTTCGGTGTAGGTGTTGGCCACGTGATAGAGCTCCTTGGAGCGCTCCTCGGCGCGGCGGATGATCTCGCTGGCCTTCTGGCGGGCCTGCTGCAGCGTTTCGCTCTCAGACACGATGGTCTTGGCGTCCAGCTCCGCCTGACGCAGCATGCGCTCGGCGTCCTTCTTCACATTGGCCACAAACTCGTCACGGGCGCGCAGCAGCTCCTGTGCCTTCTTCAGCTCCAGCGGCAGCTTGCCGCGGATCTCATCCAGCAGATCCAGTGCCTCGTCGCGGTTGATGATGCATTTTTCAGAACTGAACGCGGCGCTCTTGGCCTCGTCCACCATGCTGTACAGCATATCCAATAAACGCTGAACGTCTTTCTCTTCCATGTCTAAGCCCAATCCTTTCTTTTATTTCCCTGCAGTTACTTACGTTTGTTCAGCTCGTCCACCACGGCAGCCGGCACATACTTCTCCATGGGCTGGTTGTAGCGGATCATCTCACGCACCATGGTAGAGCTGAAATGCTGGTAGGCGGCGCTGGCCGGCAAAAAGATGGTTTCCAGCTCCGGGCACAGGCCCTTGTTGATGGCAGCCATCTGATATTCCTGATCGAAATCCGTGGCGTGGCGCAGACCCTTGACCAGAATGCGGCAATCGCGTTCCACGGCATAGTCGGCCAGCAGACCTCTCCACAGCTCGGCTTCCACGTTGGGGATGTCCGCCACCGACTGGCGGATCAGATCCAGCCGCTCCTGCGGCGAGAACATGGGGTTCTTCTTTTCAGCGTTGACCATAACGCAGACATAGACCTTGTCAAAACAGGCGGCGGCGCGGCGGATGATATCCAGATGCCCCAGCGTGATGGGGTCAAAGCTGCCGGGATAGATCGCAGTCTTCATTGTCTCTCAGTCCTCGTTTCCGTCACGGTGAAACACCGTCAGTTTGATCTGGCCGTAGCGGTATTCCCGATACAGCCGATAGGGTGCCGGCATGGCAGGCAGCACCTTGTCCGCGGCACTTTCTGCTACAATTATACCATGTGCGCGGCAAATGTCAAACGCTGCGATCATTTCCAGCGCCTGATTCAGCAGATCCGAGCCGTAGGGCGGGTCAAGGAAGATCAGGTCGAACTTCTCACCGCTGCGCAGATACGCCAGCGAATCGCCGGCATGGACGCGGGCCTTGTCCTGCAGCTGGCACAGCGCCAGATTCTCCTTCACCAGACGCACCGCGTCCAGCCGCTTTTCCACAAACACCGCCTCGGCGGCGCCGCGGCTGAGAGCCTCGATGCCCAGCTGGCCGGTGCCGGCAAACAGATCCAGCACACGGCGGCCCTCAATATCAAACTGGATGATGGAAAACAGGCCCTCTTTCACTTTGGAGGTGGTGGGGCGGGTATCCATGCCCTCCAGTTCCTTCAGTCGTCTGCCTCTGGCAGATCCCGTAATCACTCTCATAGCTTATCCGCGGGGATCGAACTGCTCGAAAATCACCAGATTTCCGTGGCGCTCGGCCTCCGCCATCTCCTCCTTGGTTTTGATGGTCCAGTTGATCTCCTGCACCTTATAGATCCCGCGGCACAGCTTCACGCTCAGGTTGTCCCGATCCTGCAGCCGGTAGGCAATGAAGTCCGGACGGGTCAGGAAGTTGAAGAGCATGTTGCGCAGCATGAAGCGGCGGAAAATGCTCATATCGCCGTTCGTCTTCTTGGCAAAGCCGAAGGACAGCTGGCCGCGCACAATGTCAGGCCGGTTTTTCTTCAGCCACATGAGGCAGCGGGGATCAAAGGACTCGATGCAGTAGCTGACCTGATACTTGTCCAGCAGCGCACAGGCCGCGGCCGTCAGCTCGTTGTAGTTGCCGCGGGCGGTCTTCAGTTCCACCACCAGCGGCGTCTTGCCCTCGAACAGCTCCAACACCTCGGAAAACAGGGGGATCTTTTCGTCGGTGCCCTCCAGACGGTAGTTCTCCAGATCGGCCGCCGTCAGATCCTCGATCTCCACATCGGCGTCGGCGGTGCGCCTGAGGCTGGAGTCGTGGATCACCGCCAGATTGCCGTCACGCATCAGGTGAATGTCCAGCTCGGCGCCGTAATAGTTCTGCAGCGCACGGCGGAAGGCCGCCATGGAGTTCTCCGGGATCCGGGGCTTATCGTGATAGCCGCGGTGCGCATAGCGGAAGTGCCGCAGCTCCTTCCACTGGGAGTGGCCGTTGCGGCACTGCAGCGCCAGCGCGTACAGCTCAAAAAGAACCAATATAATGAGTAAAGGAATCAATATCCACATCTTTTAGTCCTCCATATCCTCCAGAGCCTCCAGGCCCTTCTTGGCCTGCGGTCTGCTGTCACCGTGCTTGACGAAGATCATGGTCACAAAGGCCAGACCCACGAACACGGATGCGTAGGGGAAGAGCGTGGTCATGGCAATGCGGTCCATGAAGATGCCGGAGATGGTGGGAGTCAGGGACTGAGCCGCCATGGAGGCGGTATAGTAGAAGCCGGTGTACTTACCCACATCGGCGCCGGAGCACATCTCCACCACCATGGGGAAGGAGTTGACATTGATGGTGGCCCATGCCACGCCGGCCAGGCAGAACATGCAGGACATCAGCCAGTTGGGCGAAGACGCCGTCATAAAGCAGGCGGCGAAAAACGCGGTGAAGAGCATGACAACACCGGCCATGATGGTCTTCTTCCGGCCGATCTTGGACGCAACCATACCCACCGGCAGGTAAGCGACGATGGCCGCCACATTGGCCAGCAGCAGCGTGGTGGTGGCGTCCTTATCCAGCACGTTCTGGGCATAGACCGTGTACTTGGAAGTCACGGCGTTGTAGCCGAAGAACCACAGCACGATGGAGGCCAGCAGGAAAATGAGACTGCAAAGCTCGGCCTTGCTCAGCTTCTTCTTTTCTCCGGCTGCAGCAGGCTCTTCCTTCTCCGGTTCCAGCGCGGCACTTGCCTGCTGCATCTCCGCCGCCCACTTGGGCTCCTTGACCGTCAGCAGGAAGATCACCAGCGCCGCCAGCATAATGGCGCCCACGATGGCGTACACGCCGGTGTAGCTCATGTAGGCGTTCTTCACCTTGGAAATGGCCAGCACAGAGCCCAGCGCCAACACGATGATGCCGCCGGCATTGCCCATCAGATTGATCACGGCATTGGCCTTGGAGCGCAGAGGCTTGACCGTCACGTCCGGCATCAGCGCCACGGCGGGGGTGCGGAAGGTGGCCATGGACACCAGCAGCGCCAGCAGCACGCACAGGAACACGATGACCACCGCGGGGTTCTCCGCCGTCACAGCGGCGGCGCAGGCCTGACGGGCCGGCACCACGTGGCGGGTGTAGAGGTTCACTTCCACCTCACGACCGAACTTATTCAGCTCCGTGGTCTTGGAGTCGGTGGTCAGCTTGGCAAACTCCTCACGGGTGTAGAGGTCGCTGAGCTTGTATTCCACGCCTTCGGGGGTGTGCAGCACCGCATCCTTCTGCTCATCGTAGATCAGCTCCATGGTGGCAGGATCGTTGACAGCACTGTAGCGCTCGATCTTCTTCAGCTGGGCATTGTCCACGAAGGACAGGGCCAGCAGGAACACCACCGCCAGCACCGTACCGGTGCGGATAAAGGGAGTGCGTCGGCCGCTTTTGCTCACCTTCTTGTCCGACAGCGTGCCAAAGAGGGGCAGCAGAAACAGGGCCAGAATGTTATCGAGGGCCATGACCACACCGGAGGCCGTCTGGCTCAGGCCGAACTTACTGGTCAGCGTCATGGCAATGGTCACATCGTAGATCTGCCAGAAGGCGCAGATCAGGAAAAAGGCAAAACCCACAAGGATCGTGCGCTTATAATTCAGTTTCATAATTTACTCCTTTATACTGCGGTACAGGTCACGGATATGGTCCATGACCCATGTGGGGTGAATGTTGTATGTCTCAATGTCTGCCACAACGCCCTCGCCGGACAGGACGAACACGGTGTCGATGCCGGCATTGACGCCGCTGGCAATGTCGGTGTAGAGCCGGTCGCCCACCATAACGGCCTGTTCGGGAGCAAAACCGGTGCGCTGGAGGGCCAGATACACCATCTCCGGCTGGGGCTTGCCAATGACCTTGGGGCGGCGTCCCGTGGCGCGGAAGAGCATCTCGCACACGCTGCCGCAGTCCGGCACGCTGCCGTACCACGTGGGGCACACCCAGTCGGGATTGGTGGCCACAAAGTCCACGCCCCGCTGCAGCAGGATGCAGGCGTCCTCCAGCTTTTGGAACGTCAGCTCCGTATCGAAGCCGCACAGCAGCACATCCACGTCGTCCTCACGCTGCGTGGTGACGGAAATGCCGGCCGCTTCCAGCTGGTCATAGAAAGAGCGGGTGCCGAACACATAGCACTTCTTCCCTGGCAGTTCGCTCTTAAGATAGCCGATGGTGGCGTCCACGGAGGTGAGGAAATCCTCGCGGGTGGTGGCGATGCCAAGGCGGGCCATTCGGTCAATATAACCCTCCACACCGCGGGAGGAATTGTTGGTTAGGAAAAGATAGCGGCCGCCGATCGCTTTCACATAGTCCAGAAACTCCGGCACCTTGTCAAAGAGGGTATCGCTGAGATAGATGGTGCCATCCATATCCAAAAGAAACAGCCGTTTCTCCTGCAGCTCTGCCATACAGCATCGCTCCTTTGCACATAAAAATACATAATAATCATAGCACAAGGCCGTTCTGCTTTCAAGCAGAACGGCCTTTTCGGGTGTATTTTTTACGCGTTTTCGTCACTCAGGTGTTTTTGCGGCTGATGGGACGACGATGGAGCAGGGCCTTCATGTCCTTGCCGTTGAAGGGGATCAGCGGATAGAGGTACCCCTTCCCTGCCAGCGGCTTGGTGGTGGCCACCAGAAGCAGGATGCCCGCCACGCCGAAGCCGAAGCCCCACCAGTCCGCCAGCCAGATGAGGATCAGCAGCGCCATGCGGCAAAGCTTGAAGGCGTAACCCATCTCGTAGCTGTGCTGGGCGTAGTTGGCGATAGCCACAAAAGCCATATACACCAGCACCTCCGGCACCAGCCACCTCGACTGCACCGCAAAATCCCCCAGAATCAGCGCCCCCAGCATACTGAAGGAGCTGCTCAGCGCGCTGGGTGTGTTGAGGGACGCCAGCTTTAAAAGGTCCACGATCAGCTCCACCAGCAAAAGCTGCACGATGAGGGGCACGTAGTAGTCGTCCTGAATCAGCAGAAAATGGAGGTTTTCATGGAGCCGTCCCGGATCTTTCACCAGCAGATACCACAGCGGCGTGATGAACACCGTCAAAAGCAAAATGGTGATGCGCACCAGCTGCAGATACGTGCCCACCAGCGGCGGGAAATAGTAGTCGTTGATCTCCTCGGCGAAGCGGAAAAAGGTGGTGGGCAGGATCATGACAGCCGGTGTGTTGTCCACCATCACCAGCACGTCCCCTTCCATCAGGCACGCGGTGGCTACGTCGGGCCGCTCGGTGTAGCGCACCTTGGGAAAGGGATTGTACCACTGCCGCGGCGCGATGGCCTCGGCGATGCTCTCCTGACTCATGGCAACGGAGCGCACATCGATAGCGCTGATCTTTTGCCGCAGCTCGTTCACCAGTTTCTCATCCGCTTGACCGGCCATGTAGCAAAGGGCGATGTCCGTTTTGGACCGCTCCCCCGCTTCCAGCCGCTCCAGCGTCAGCTGCGGCGTGCGGATACGCCGGCGCAGCAGAGCCGCATTTTTCATCAGGCTCTCGCCGAAGCCGTCATGACTGCCCCGCAGCACCTTGCTGGTGTCCGGCTCCTCCACGGAGCGCAGGGGGAACTGCTTGGCCTCCAGCAAAATGCCGCCGTGATAGCCGTCCAGCACCAGCAGCGTTTTGCCGGAGAACACCGCCGTTACCGCCTTGTCCCAGTCCATCTGCACCGAAGCGTCACAGGCGGTGACCCAGCGCTCCAGAAAGACCTGCAGATCCGGCACATCTTCCAGTGACGGCAGCAGCCGCCACGAGGCGATGATCCGCTCCAGCATGGCATCCTGCGCGTAGCCGTTGACCACCCAGAGCTTGGCCCGCCTGCCGCCGATGGTCAGCGTGCGGCCCACGATATCGAAGCTGCGGCCCACACCCAGTGCCTCATCCAGCAGCGCCGTGCGCCGCTCAAATCCCGTCTTTGCCTCTTTCATACCCAGCCTCCTGCCAAATTTTCCTTTAGTATGGCTCAAAGCAGGCAAAATGATGCAAAAAAGGGCTGTCCCATGTGGGACAGCCCTTTCGTTATGCTGTTAGTCAGTCACTTACTTGGCAGCCTTGGCAGCCTTGATGGACTCGATCAGCTCGGGAACGACCTTGAACAGGTCGCCCACGATACCGTAGTCAGCCACCTCGAAGATGGGAGCGGTCTCGTTCTTGTTCACAGCGATGATGCACTCGGAATCCTGCATACCAGCCTTGTGCTGGATG
>SVMH01000083.1 GCA_015067525.1 Oscillospiraceae bacterium
AGCGTGCCGATCATCAGAACGATGGCCACGGGCAGCACGATCAGCGCATTGGGCAGGAAGCCTGCGATGATGTAGCTGACAAAGCTCACACCCGCAACGGTGATGGCATACGGTAACTGTGTGGAGACATGCGCCACGTGGTTGCACTGCGCACCGGCGGAGGCCATGATGGTGGTATCAGAGATGGGGGAGCAGTGGTCGCCGCATACAGCGCCGGCCATGCAGGCGGACACGCACACCACACCCAGCGGATCGGTGAGCGGGAACACGCTCAGGCAGATGGGAATCAGGATGCCGAAGGTGCCCCAGCTGGTGCCGGTGGAGAAGGCCAGGAAGCAGCCAATCACGAACACGATGGCGGGCAGGAAGGCGGTGAAGCCGGCAGCGGAGGATTCCACCAGAGCGGCCACAAATTCCTTGGCGCCCAGGGAGTCGGTCATGGCCTTGAGACTCCAGGCGAAGGTCAGGATCAGGATGGCGGGCACCATGCTCTTGAAGCCTTCGGGGATGCAGCCCATGATTTCCTTGAAGCCCATGGAGCGGCGGATGAGGTAGTAGATGATGGTGATGATCAGGGTCACGGCGGAGCCCAGCATCAGACCCACGGAGGCGTCGCAGTTGGCAAAGGCGTTGACGAAGGTTTCGCCGCTGAAGAAGCCGCCGGAGTAGATCATGCCGATGACGCAGGAGATGATCAGCACGATGATGGGGAACACCAGGTCGATCACCTTGCCCTTGGGGTTGGCGTTCTCGTTGAGCTCGTTGGAATGGTCTTCCATATCAGAGAAGATATCGCCCTTTTCGATGGCGTTCTTCTCATGCTTGGCCATGGGGCCGAAGTCCATTCTGGTAACAGCAAGGAAGATCATCATCACGATGGTGAGGAGGGCATAGAAGTTGAAGGGAATGGCCTTGAGGAACAGGAACAGGCCGTTGCCGTCCTCCACATAGCTGCTGACTGCAGCAGCCCAGGAGCTGACGGGGGCAATGATGCAGATGGGCGCGGCGGTGGCGTCGATGAGATAGGAAAGCTTCGCGCGGGAGATCTTCTGCTTGTCGGTTACGGGGCGCATGACGCTGCCAACCGTGAGGCAGTTGAAGTAGTCGTCAATGAAGATCAGCACGCCCAGCGCGATGGTGGCCAGCTGCGCGCCCACGCGGGAGTGGATGCGCTCGGAGGCCCAGCGGCCGAAGGCAGCGGAGCCGCCGGCCTTGTTCATCAGGCACACCATGGCGCCCAGGATGACCAGGAACACCAGAATGCCCACGTTGTAGCTGTCGGCCAGAGAAGCGCCGATGCCGTCGGTGAACACATGCACGAGGGTACCTTCAAAGCTGAAGTTGGAGTAGAGCAGGCCGCCCATCAGGATGCCTATGAACAGGGAGGAATAAACCTCCTTGGTGATCAGAGCCAGCGCGATGGCGATCACCGGGGGCAGCAGGGACCACGCGGTCTGGTAGAACATGTTGACGGGGGCAGCGGCTTCCTCAGCCACTTCCGCCACGACTTCCTCAGCCATGGCTGCGCAGCTGATGGCGCACATGGCGAACAGCACAAGCAGCGCAAGGCACAGAATGCGGTTCTTCTTCATAGGTACATTCTCCTTTGTAAGTTGGATTGAACAAAGAAATGGAGCCACGACAACCGTCATGACTCCATACGAAATCCTCTTCATCTGGATGACTGACAGCTCTCCGTCCGCTTGGTGGACGACAGTCCGTAGGATCTTCTCCCACGGCCCGGGTACCGCGCTTTCAGGCATCAGCGCCAGCCCCTCGGCAGCAGACCCTTTCGCACCTCCCCATTGCCTTGTGCCGGGAAGCGGTACTCTTGTCGGCTGCGCCTCTATCATGGTCCTATTCTGTTCATGTTCATTATATATGGTTCTTTTCCGCTGTCAACCAAAAATGCAAAGAAAAATTCCATTTCTTTCTGCAGCGGACATTTTTTGCGAATCTATTTTCATTTTTTTCTTGTGTGATACAAAAATTAAGAAAAAAGCATTGACAACGTAATAAAGTTGTAATATTATGAGCATGATACCACAGTTCTCATCCGTATGGATGCATGCAACATCACCGGCCCATGCCGTTGCAATATGGAGGTTTTGCCATGAGGAACAACATGAAAAGCACATTCGTGTGCACAGCACGCAGGCTTTCGGCGCTGATGCTGGCACTTTGCCTTGTGCTGTCGGTCTTTTCCACCGCTTTGGCCGGCGTGCAGGCGGGCAGCAGCCCCTCCAGTTTGGTGAAATCCTCCATCAAGGTCTATATCCATCTTTCCCGCTCGGTGCAGTTCTTTACCGGTTCCACCTACGGCACGGGCAGGATTGTCACGCCTGCTGCGGGCGGCGTTTATCAGCTGTACACCGACGACTGGTATACCGCTTCCGACGGGCTGAGCTATTACGGCGTTTATTACAACAGCGAACGCTACAACGTGCTGCGTTCCGATGTTGCCAACGACGTAATGACCGCTGAGCAGCTGGACAGCTATATCCGCAACACCCTGTGGACGCAGGGGGCTTACTATACCCTGCGCGAATCCATGGATCTCAAGGGCGATATCCGCGTGCATGCTGTGCAGCTGGCTTTGCAGAAGCTGGGCTATTACAACGGCAAGCTGGACGGCTCCTACGGCGAAGAAACGGCTGATGCCGTCAAGAAGTTCCAGCGTGCTCAGGGTCTGGGCGCGGATGGTTCCGCAGGTCCCCTGACCCAGCCGGTGCTGTTCTCTCTGGCCTCCGGCGGCAGCGTATCCAGCGGCAGCACCTCTTCCACCACCGGCACCACGCCCAGCGCGGGTACCCTGCGCACCAATGTGAGCGTGAACCTGCGCCGCAACGCAAGCACTTCCTCCCAGCGCCTGGCCGTCGTGCCCAAGAGCGTCAATCTGGCTTACACCAACACCTATACCACCAACGGCGTCACCTGGTATCAGGTGAAGTACAACGGCCTTGAAGGCTGGCTGATGGGCACCTTCGTCAGCGCGCAGGGATCCTCCACCAGCCCCGTGATTGGCACTGTTACCATCACCAAGGGCGGCACCCGCGTGCGCGACGCCGCCAACGGCAACAAGACCGGCACCGTGCTGGCCAAGGGTTCTGTGGTCAGCCTGCTGGCCCAGCCCGTGAGCGCCGGCGGCTACACCTGGTACAACATCCGTACCGGCAGCGGCCTGGTGGGCTTTGTGCGCGGCGACTGCGCCACGGCCACCGTGGGCGGCACCACCGGCGGCTCGACCGGTTCCGGTTCGATTGGTTCCGGGTCCACTGGCTCCGGCTCCTCCGGCGATCTGGTGGTCTCCACCGACAAGACTTTTGTAAAACTCCCGGCCAACACCCAGCTCTTCCTGACCGAAACCAAGCCCTCTTCCGGCACGGTCACCGTCAGCGCGGGCACGGTGCTGATGATGTACACCCCCGTCACCTACACCAAGGACGGCGAGGAGTACTGCAGCCTGTATTACAACAACAAGAAGTACAACGCCGAATATGACGATGTCAAGTTCGGCATCATGAATGGCACGGCCGTTTCCGCGTACTGCGAGACGCTGCTGAAGTCCAACCTCGGCTCCTCCCTCAAGCGCAGCCTGAACCATACCGGCGATGTGCGCGTATACGCCCTGCAG
>SVMH01000024.1 GCA_015067525.1 Oscillospiraceae bacterium
TGATTCCCATGAAGACTATGCTGTTCAGCCCCGGCCCCGTTATGGTCGAGGAGCCCGTTCGTCAGTCCCTGCTGCACTATGATATCTGCCACCGCAGCGCCGAGTTCGAGGAGCTGTTTGTTGACATCCAGGCCAAGGTCCTGCGCCTGTTCAACGCTGATGACAGCTACTATTCCGTGATCGTTTCCGGTTCCGGTACCTCCGCCAACGAGACCTGCCTGTCCTCCGTGTTCGCTGAGGGCGACGAGGCTCTGCTGATCAACAACGGCGTGTTCGGCGACCGTCTGCTGGAGATCCTGACCAAGTACAACGTTCCCACCCATAACTATCAGCCCGGCTGGGCCAACGATCCCGATCTGGCCGAGGTCGAAGAGATCCTGAAGAACAACCCCAAGATCACCTTCGTCTGCATGGTCTTCCACGAGACCAGCACCTCCATGATCAACCCCGTCAACGCTGTTGGTAAGCTGGCCAAGAAGTATGGCAAGCGCTTCTTCGTCGACTGCGTGTCCGCCGCCGGTGGCCAGCACATCGACGTCGTTGACAACAACATCGACCTGTGCACCTCCGTTGGTGGTAAGTGCCTGGGCTGCTATCCCGGCTCCGCTTACATCTGCGGTAAGGAAGAGCTGATGGCCGCTACCGCTCCCGCTCAGGGCAAGAACGTGTACCTGAACCTGGGCAAGCACTATCAGATCGCCAAGTCCAGCCACCAGACCCCCAATACCCCCAACGTCAACCTGTTCTGGCCCCTGCAGGCCGCTCTGGACTGGGCTCTGGAGAAGGAGACCCTGGCCGGCCGCGTGGACCGTTACAAGGAGTGCGCCAAGATCCTGCGCGACGGTATGCGTGAGATGGGCCTGAAGTTCCTGCTGCCCGATGAGAAGATGTCCAACACCGTTACCTCCGTCTTCCTGCCCGAGGGCTGCAAGATGAAGGTCGAGGAGTTCGTCACCGCTCTGGAGAAGGCCGGCTACACCGTGTATCCCGGCAAGGGCAAGTACCTGGAGATGAACATGTTCCAGGTCGCCAACATGGGCGCCATCTATCCCGAGGACTGCAAGAAGTTCCTGGCTGTCATGAAGGAGATCATCTTCGGCTAAGCCGTGAGACTGACTTTGTAAAGACGAAAAAGACCACCCCGCCCGGGGTGGTCTTTTTTTGTGTACGGGGATTGCGTTTTGTGAGTAGCTATGTGATAATTAGAGCGAAGAAAGAGATTACCTGATGAGGCGGGTGGTATTTTGAAGAAAATAATAAGAATCATTATTTGCACATTTCTTATAATGGCTTTATCTGCTTGTGGAACGCAAGAAAAAGTGGATTTGACTGATGAGGTATCCGGCGGTGATGTGGTTTCAGAACCGAATCCCCCCTCGTTAGGTGATCGAGTAAACAAAGACGACGCAGATCAACAAAAGGAAGAAAAGGAATCGGAACAAGAAGTTGTCAGCAAAGGTACTGCCTTTGAAGTTAAAAGAAACGGTTTAGAGATATTCTCGGCTCCAGCTTTTTCGGGTGAAATTATTGGCCGCATGGAGAGTGCGGGCATAGTGCTCATCTTGGAGGAACGGAAAGCTACCTTACATAACGGAAAAGAAACCGTGTGGGGTAGACTGGAAAAGGGGGCCGGTTGGATCAACCTAATCGATGCTGAGGACACAAGGGATATGCCACTTCTTTGCTTGGATTGCCATGCGTCGATGCAAGAAGATATTTATATTTCTCGCTATAGCTATTGCACAGAATGTCATAATGCGCAAAACCTGAAACTGAACGGCGCTTGCGAGATTTGTGGGCGTGGTGTGGAAACGGAAGCAACGCTTAGGTTTGATGGAAAGAGATGTTTGCTTTGTTGCAAATGCGATGTTTGTGGAGGAAGTTGTGCTGATACCTTTGGAGCCGTGCGAGAGTATTTGTGCGAAAAGTGCAGCAAAGATGAAACGGGCGCCTATTGCGAAGAGTGCGGATTGAACTTGGCTACGGCTGGTAGCTTATGTGAAGATTGCTACAAAGAAGAAAACTATGATGTATGTGGCGGTTGTGGAGAGAAAACAGCTCATAAAGGATTTGCGTTTTGTGAGCAGTGCGAAGAATTTTTCTGCCACATATGCATGAATCCGATGACAGAAGGCCATAATTGTGACGATTATCCGAATGTATTTTGCCCTAATTGCGATTGGAGCATGTTTACCACAGGAGTGGGCTGCGAAGGAATTACTTGCCCCGAATGTGGAACAAAGTGCTTGTAAAAAAGAGAGCGGCCAGTAAGCCGCTCTCTTTTTTATGTATCCCTTATCCCACCTGCACCACGGTCAGGTTGCCGCAGGCGGTGCCGCGGCTGTCGGTCAGCATAGTGTCGCAGCCGCCCACCTGCGCGATCACGAAGTGACGCGACTTTTCGTTGGCGTCCACCGCGGTGCCGGCGGTGTCCACATAGGCAAGGCTTGCCTTGTTGCCCACCACGCAGGCCTCATACTCGCTGATCTGGTGCATGATGCGGAAGTCCGTGGCGCCGCTCTGGGCACGGGCCGCGGCGATCTGCGCCTTATCCACCGCCTCCAGCGCCGTGAGATACTCCTCCAGCGTCAGCATCCGGGCAATGGTCTTGTCGGAAAGGGACATGCTCACGTTTTCCTTGATGTAGCCCAGCTTCACGCCGTGGGGCGTCACAGCTGCCGTCACGCGGCAGGTGTTCCACACCTTCATGGTGCCGCTGGGGCGGACGTAGTACAGCAGCTCCAGATCCAGCGCCAGCAGGTTACCCTTGCTGTCCAGCTCCGCCTGTGCCGCGCGCACGCTGATTTGATCCTCCATGGCGGCCACCTTGCCGCGCACCTGCGTCAGCAGCGCCGCGTAATCCGTGGGGCGCAGGCCGTAGGGGATGTCCGTCTCCTCGTGGTCGGCGGGATCGGTCTTGCTGACGCGCCAGCACGTGCGGGTGCTGTCGGGGCCGAGGCAGTAGAAGTTCTCAGCGTCGGCGTAGGTGATGATGGCGTCCTTGTCCATGCCGGCGATCTCCGTCTCCTGCCGGTCGCGGCCGTCGGGATCCACGCTGATGAGCTTGCCCTCACCGGTGAAGTAGATGCGGCCCTTTTCAAAGGCCAGCGGCTGCTGGACCTTGCCCAGCGCCACGATCTCCTCCACGCCGTCCTCATCGGTGTACAGCACGCTCCAGCCGTCCTTATACTCGCCCACGCTGTAGTTCTCCAGATAGCGCGGCTTGCTGCCGCAGCCAAAGAGGGACAGCGCCAGCGCAAAAACACACAAGATAGTGATGATTTTCTTCATGATATTATTCCTCGTCGATCTTGCCACGGGCGTGGAGAATGTCGTCTGCGGTGATCTTCATCAGATCCTCGCGGGTGACGGTCTCCAGCTTGGCCAGACGGTTGTTCTGGGCCACGATGATGTTTTCAAAGAGGTTGCGCACGCCGCGGCCGTTGCCGAAGGACTCCTGATCGGCGCTCTCCTCGGCGATGTAGTCCCGCACCAGCGGGCGGGCGTCCTCGGCGAGCTCATAGCAGCTGCCACGGCAGCGCATGTCGAAGATGCCCATCATCTCGTCCACGCTGTAGTCGGGGAAGTACATAAAGCGGTTGAAGCGGCTCTCCAGACCCGGGTTGGAGTGGACGAAGTCCTCCATCAGCTCGGTGTAGCCCGCCACGATCACCACCAGATCGTCGCGGTGGTCCTCCATGGCCTTGAGGATGGTGTCGATGGCCTCCTGACCGAAGTCGTTCTCGGACTTTCCGTTGAGGGCGTAGGCCTCGTCGATGAAGAGGACGCCGCCCATGGCCTTGTCAATGACCTTGCGCGTCTTAATGGCGGTCTGGCCCACGTAGCCGGCCACAAGGCCGCTGCGGTCCACCTCCACCAGCTGGCCCTTGGACAGGATGCCCAGGGAGTGGTAGATGCGGCTCATGAGCCGCGCCATCATGGTCTTGCCGGTGCCGGGGTTGCCGGAGAACACCATGTGCAGCGACAGATCCGCCGTGGGCAGATCGTGCTCGCGGCGCAGCTTGTAGACCTTCACCATGTTGATGAGGCTGCGCACTTCCTCCTTGATGATCTCAAGGCCGATGTAGCCGTCCAGCTCCGCCAGCAGGTCTTCCAGCTTCTCCGGCGGCGGCAGCTCCTCAGCCACCGGCTCCTCCTTTTCCTTGGCGTCGGCGGCGCGGGTCTTGGGTGCTTCGGCCTTGGGCGCGGCAGGGGCCGCGGGGGCGGCGGGTGCGCCCCAGAAATCGGTGTTCATGCGCTTGAGTCCGTTTTCCGTCATGGTGCGGATCACGTCCAGCTGCTGCAGGATGATCTTGTCTTTCTGATCCATAGCTTAAACTCCTTTGGAGAGGTGTACGTTTTTCATGGCGCGGAACAGCAGGGCCGTCACAAGGCCGGTCACCGCGCCGGTTATGGGGGAGACCGCCAGCAGGATGGGCAGATACCCCAGCACCGCCGTGTCGCCCAGCGTGATGATGGCCGCGACGATCTGGCCGATGTTGTGTGCCGCGGCGCCGCCGATAGACACGCCGTAAACCGACAGGCGGCGGCACTGCTTCAGCGCGATCATCACCGCCATGGCCGTGATGCCGCCCAGCAGGGAAAAGAGCAGCGCCGAGAAGTTGCCGGCAAAAAGGGCGCCCAGCGAGCAGCGGGCGATCAGGATGCACACCGCGCTGACAGCGCCCAGCTCATACAGGGCGAAGAGGGTCACGATGTTGGCAAGGCCCAGCTTCACGCCGGGCACGGGGATGGCCGCCGTGACGGGGAAGAGGTTCTCCATCACGCTCAGGGCCAGCGCCAGCGCCGTCAGCACGGCGCCAAGGGCGATCTGTTTGGTTTTCATGGGCGTGATGTCACCTCCTTTTACGTTTCGCTGCAAGTACGTGTAGGGGCGATTCAAGAATCGCCTGTTGCAGGACTATCCAAATAGCGCTGAAAACATCCGGCAGATTCCGGTATGTCTATGAGTTTGAATAGATACCGTCCCTTTTCTCCCCGGAAAATGCGGTAGCAGATACCCATATAACTGTGGCGATAACCGCGCACGCGGAGAGAATAGCCGCTAATCACATCGGTGCTGACAATGTCGCAGGTGCGGAACTGCTTTTCCTTTCGGACACCGTAGTAATAATCCACAACGGTGATTATGCCGCCTGCGATTTCCACATAGGCTTTTTCCATATCACGAGTCATGACATGAATCCATAAGGCAATTGCGGCAAGGGGCAGCAAAATGATAAGTGCGGGGG
Organism: Oscillospiraceae bacterium; assembly: GCA_015067525.1. Classification (GTDB taxonomy): domain Bacteria; phylum Bacillota; class Clostridia; order Oscillospirales; family Oscillospiraceae; genus Vescimonas. The sequence continues at coordinate 5,253 of SVMH01000024.1, forward strand.
TAATGCTTTGCACCTCGACGGAAAGGGCAATCGCCGCAAAAAGAAAGGAACAGGGCGTGATAGATAAACAAACCGCCATAAGAATTTTATATGAGCGGGGAAGAGGCTTTTCTTGCCCTGAATGATGTGTGAAGACTTTCATTCCTAACCTCATCTTGCGCTGTCGGTATGTGACGTGGGTTACGTGTCGATATGTGTTCCTGCCGAAACAATCGATATAAGGCTTGCGCCTTTCGATATGGGATAAATCCACCATAGGATTTATCCCGATGCAGCCCGCGGCCGCCTTACCCAATCACCAGATCCGGCCCGTCGCCGGTGCCGACCAGCTTCACGATCACCTGCTCGGGCAGGCACACGATGCTCTGGCCCGGGCGGGAGATGGCGCCGGTGCGCACGCAGTCCTGGGTGGGGCAGTCCGATGCGCTGACCCACACCTGCTCGCCGTCGGAAGTGACGGTCAGGTGATATGTCCCGTCAATGACCACCTCGCGGGTGGAACTGATGGGGGACAGGGGGAAGCGTGCGATCTCCGTACCCTGATGGGTGATGACCACAGCGGCGTCCTCGTGGCCGCCCAGACCGCCGTAAAACCACACCGCCGAGCCGATGGCCAGCAGGGCCACCGCCAGCACCACAAGGGCGTCCCACAGGCGGGGGCGCAGCTCAGGAGAGGGCACAGAGTTCATAGCGTCCTCCTTCCTGACAGCTGATGCGTCCGGCGAGACCGGGGGTATATAAAATGCGGCTGTCCGCGGTGATGAGTACCATGTCAAATTCCGCGCGGTGGGCGCTCTGGAAGCTGACGGCCTCCGCCTCGCCCATGACGTACAGGGCGGTGGAGTAGGCGTCCGCCAGCGTGCCGTTTTTCGCCACGATGGTGACGGATAACAGGTCACTTTCGGCGGGCCTGCCGGTTTTGGGGTCTAAAATGTGCTGATACACCGTGCCGTCCGCAGCGGTGAAATAGCGCTGATAGCCGCCGGAGGTGACGGCGAACTCATTGCTCAGCTGCACCATAGCCGCCGTGGCGGCCGGGTCGTTGGGGTCGCGGATGGCCACGTTCCAGAGGCTGCCGTCGGGCTTGGTGCCGTGGGCGTACACGTTGCCGCCCAGACTGATCCAGCCGCCCTGTATGCCGCGCTCGCGGTAGAGACGGGCCACCACGTCGCTGGCGTAGCCCTTGGCGATGCCGCCCAAGTCGATGGCGCAGCCTGCGTCCAGCGCGGCGGAGCCGTCGGTGAGGTGCAGGTGCCCGCTGCCCACCAGCGTCAGCAGCCCTGCGATCTCCGCGTCATCCGGGACGCGGGGGTCGTCGCCGTGGATGTCCCACGCGTCCACCAGCGGGGCCACGGTGATGTCAAAGGCGCCGCCGGTGATCTCGGCATAGGTGAGGGCGTCGCGCAGCAGCTGCGCCGTCTCCTGCGAGAGGGCGGCGGAGCCGGTCTCGTTGAGGATATAGACCTCGCTGCCCTGCCGCGTGCGGGACAGCAGCGCTTCCAGACGGTTGATCTCCTGCGCCGCCTCCACCAGCACGTCCTCCGCCCCGTCGCCCACGGCGTAGAAGTCCATCACCGTGTCCATGGCGAAGATCTGGCTGGTCTGTTCGGGTACGCGCTGACCGCAGCCGGTCAGCATGAGGAGCAGCGCCAGCAAAAGGGGGATGTATTTGATTTTCATGGTGCTGCACCTCCTTGATCAGCAGTTTTCAAAGGCTCCCTCTGATGAGGGAGAGAGGGGAGAATGAATTGCCCGCAGGGCATGAATTGCACCTTGCGGCGCATTGCGAGGTCAGATGGCTGCGTTACAGCTCCCGTCTGCCCTCCAGCGCCCGCATCAGCGTGGCGTCGTCGGCAAATTCCAGATGGCCGCCCACGGGGATGCCGTAGGCAAGGCGGGTCACCTTCACGCCAAAGGGCTTGAGAAGGCGCGAGAGATACAGCGCCGTGGCCTCACCCTCGGTGTCGGGATTGGTGGCCATGATGACCTCGCGGATGTTGCCCTGGGCCACCCGCTCCATCAGGGGCTTGATCTGCAGATCGTCGGGGCCCACGTGGTTCATGGGCGAGAGGACGCCGTGGAGCACGTGGTAGCGCCCATTGAACTCCCGGGCCCGCTCAATGGCGATCACGTCCCGGGGGTCTGCCACCACGCACACGGTGCTCTCGTCCCGCTTGGGGCTGGCGCACACGCCGCACAGGCCGCCTGCCGTCAGATTGCAGCACACAGGGCACAGCGTCACGCCGCGCTTGGCCTCCACAATGGCGTCGGCAAACTCCTGCGCCTCGCTCATGGGCAGGCCGAGGACGTAGAAAGCCAGACGCTGGGCGGACTTACCGCCAATGCCGGGCAGCCGGGCAAATTGTTCCACCAGTTTTTCCAGCGGTGCGGGAAAGTATTCCATACAGGTGTCCTCCGAAAGGTAAGATAGGGGATGGGCGTCAGCTCAGGGGCGAGAGGGGCCAGAGCATGATGGAGCGCAGCCACGCGGCGTAGTCGCTCAGCAGCAGAAGGCCCACAAACAGCGCCAAAATCAGCACCGACAGCAGCGTGCCCCACAGGAGCATTTTGCCGATGCGTCCGCCGTATTTTTTGCTCAGCAATACCCAGACGGCGCCGATGCCCAGCAGCATCACCGCCACGGATACGGGGTACACGCCGTTAACGGCCATGACCACCACGAAAACAATGACAATGAGAAGGGGAAAACTGTGATCCATGGAAAAGTCTCCTTTTAAGTAAGGCCATTCCCCTGGCTCCCTCTGATGAGGGAGCTGTCACGCGTCAGCGTGACTGAGGGAGAGACCGTTTGACGGCAAGGTCAATGGATTGACAAACGCCGTTAAAGTTTTGGTCAATGTCCAGATTGGAAAAGCGCAGAACCGTCAGCTCCATGCGTTCCAGCGTCCGGCTGCGTGCAGCATCCCGGGTCAGCTGCTGCGGTTCATAATGTCCGCCGCCGTCCAGCTCAATGACCAGCCGGGCTTTGGCGCAGTAGAAGTCCACGATATAGTTGCCGATGGCCTTCTGCCTCTGGAAACGCACCGGATAGGAGCGCAAAAAAGTGTACCACAGCTTTCGCTCCCAGGGTGTCATATTCTTGCGCAGTTCTTTAGCCAGAGGGATGTTGGCGCGGTTATAGTCTTTCATATCTCTCCCTCCGTCAAAACCTTCGGTTTTGCCACCTCCCTCGTCAGAGGGAGGCATTGTCAAATTCCTCAGCCCCGCAGCTGTGCGATGCGGCCGGGGATGTCGTCGGCCTTGTACACGGCGCTGCCGGCCACCAGCACGTTGGCGCCGCTGTGGATGCACAGGGGTGCGGTCTTGGGATCCACACCGCCGTCCACTTCCAGCTCGCAGGTGGGGTTCATGGCGTCGATGTAGCGGCGGATCTCCTGCACCTTGGGCATCATGTCGGCCATGAACTTCTGGCCGCCGAAGCCGGGCTCCACCGTCATGACCAGGATCATCTCCACCTCGTTGATGAAGGGCAGGGCGGCGCTGGCAGGCGTCTTGGGCTTGAGGACGATGCCGGCCTTCTTGCCCTTGGCGTGGATGCGGCGCAGGGCCTCGTGGGTGCCCTCTTCGCTGTCAGACTCCACATGCACGGTAACGATGTCGGCGCCGGCGTCACAGAACTGCTCTACGTAGCGCACAGGCCGGTCGATCATCAGATGCACGTCCAGCGGCAGCCGGGTGGTGGGGCGGATGGCCTTGACCACCGGAATGCCGATGGAGATGTTGGGCACGAACAGGCCGTCCATCACGTCCACATGGACGTAGTCGGCTGCGGAAATGCGCTCGATATCGCGCTGGAGGTTGGCAAAGTCTGCCGCGAGAATGGAGGGGGAGATCTTGATCATGAGAGAAACCTTCCTTTCGTCTGCGCCGCACCGGATGAGCCGGGCCGGCATAGGATGACGTTGAGCGGCGGAGCGCTGCGCGCGTCCTGCTTCGGCCGACGCAGCCGCCCTCTCGTCCTGTGGGATGCAGCTGCGGTGCAGCCGCTCTGGAGATAGGGGGCCGGCGGCTTTGTTCTGCCGGCCCTCAGTGGGCATAATTCAACAAATATATTATAAAACTTTGCGCCGCCGATTGCAAGGCGCAAAGGCTGTTTTTGGCGTCCGCCGCGCCGTCTGTGCGCGGAAAAAGAGACGGCCAATCATGACAAAATTGTTAATTTTCCGATACGGGTCTTTACCTTCCCGTTTTTTTGGCGTAAAATAAGCCTGTCGCTGCGGCGGCAATTTGATTATCCAACAAGGATCGGGGCTTTTTATGGGTTTCTTTCAGAAAATCGGCAACGCCATCGCACGCTTTATGTATGGCCGCAACGGCGGCGATCATCTGGGCCTTGCGCTGGTGTGGGCGTCCATCGTGCTGAACATCATCAATATTTTCATCAAGAGCGATGTGCCCTACCTGCTGGTAAATCTGGCGTCCACGGTGCTGATGGTCTGGGCCATCTTCCGCATGTTCTCCAAGAATCTGGAAAAGCGCCGCGCGGAGAACGCCAAGTTTCTGCAGAAGGTCTGGTGGCCGCTGAAGAGTCGGCTCCACCGCGCCAAGGATAAGGACCATAAGTATTTCACCTGCCCCAACTGCCGCACCGTGTGCCGTGTGCCCCGTGGCAAGGGCAAGATCGTCATCACCTGCCCCAAGTGCCGCGGGCAGATCCAGGGCAAAAGCTGAAGAGAATATCCACAGGAACGCAGCGTTTTTGGCTGCGTTCCTTTTTTGCGTCTGATCAAAAGAATAAAAAGATCTTCTTTTTCTCCCATACCGCCCGCGGCCCATGCAAATGGGGCCAGGGCCTGTGGTTGTGGTTGTAGTTGTGGTTGAGGTTGTGGTTGAGGTTGAGGTTGTGGTTGTGGTTGGCATCGTTTGCATGCATTTGCATGGAGGGGAGGAAAGCACCTTTCACTGATACCCCGCCCGCTGCTCTTTTTTGCACAGTTTCATGCAAAAAATGTTTCCGTATTTTCAAAAAGAGTTGTCAGCGGCGGCAAACGGTTTTATAATGATACTATCTGTAATGATACGGTCGGCACGCTGCCGCCGTGAGGAAAGGGAAGTGCTGCAAACATGAAGATCATTGATATTTTGAAGCAGGATACGCTGTCTATGTCCTTTGAGGTGTTCCCGCCCAAGACGGACGCCGCCTTCGCCTCCGTCAAGGCCGCCACGGAGGAGATCGCCCAGCTCAAGCCCGCCTTTATGTCCGTTACCTACGGCGCCGGCGGCGGCACCAGCGCCTATACGCTGGAGATCGCCCGCAACATTGAGGCGCAGTACGGCGTGCCCATGCTGGCCCACCTGACGTGCGTGTCCTCCACCCGTGAGATGGTGGCCGAGCGCATCGCCGCCATGAAGGCCGCCGGCATTGAGAACGTCATGGCCCTGCGCGGTGACCTGACGCCGGAGCTGGAGGGCGCCGACCGCAGCAACTGGCCCTATCGCTATGCCGTGGATCTGATCCGCGAGCTGCGCGAGAGCGGCGGCGACTTCTGTATCGGCGGTGCCTGCTATCCCGAGGTGCATCCCGAGAGCGCTAACCAGAAAGAGGACATCGCCCACATCAAGGCTAAGGTGGAGGCCGGCTGCCAGTTCCTCACCACCCAGATGTTCTTTGATAATAATCTCCTCTATAACTTCCTCTATAAGCTGCGCGAGGCCGGCGTGACGGTGCCCGTGGTGGCCGGCATCATGCCCATCACCAACGCCAATCAGGTGGAGCGGGCCATCAAGCTCTCCGGCTCCCATATGCCCCAGCGCTTCAAGAGCCTGGTGGACAAGTTTGGCTCCGACCCCGCTGCCATGAAGCAGGCCGGTATCGCCTACGCCACCGACCAGATCATCGATCTCTTCGCCAACAACGTGACCAATATCCACGTTTACACCATGAATAAGCCGGACGTGGCTGCCCAGATCCAGCGCAACCTCTCGGATATTCTGGGCAAATGATGACGCCCATTCAGCGCTGGAGCGCCCCGCTGCCGCCGGTGGATCTGCGGGAAATGCTGCGCTACGCCGCCTGCCGCGCGCCGGACGAGGCGGTGACGGCTCTGGCAAAAGAGAGTGCCGCCGAAGGCGAAAAGGTCCTGCGTCCTGCCCTTTGCTGGCGGGAGGTGCCGCTGCGCGTAGAGGAGGACACGGTGGACATGGGCTTTGCCGTCTTTCCCTCGAAGAAGCTGGCTGCCGCCCTTGCCGGCTGTGAGCGGGCGGTGGTGTTCGCCGCCACGGTGGGACTGGATTTGGACCGTCTCATCGCCCGCTACGGACGACTTTCTCCCGCCAGAGGACTGATGATGCAGGCGCTGGGTGCCGAGCGCATCGAGGCGCTGTGCGACGCTTTCTGCGCCTGGCTGGCGGAGGAGTATGCGCCTCTGGCGCTGCGTCCGCGCTTTTCTCCCGGCTACGGTGACCTGCCGCTGGACGGCCAGCGGGCCCTGTTCACGGCGCTGGATTGCCACAAGGAGATCGGCCTCTACCTCAACGAGAGCCTTCTCATGTCCCCCACCAAGTCAGTCACGGCCATCGTGGGCATCGGCGGGGCGGAGAGCGATTGCGCGCCCAAGGGGTGTACTGCGTGCGACAATGCGGCGTGTGAGATGCGGAGAGTTGAGCACAATGAGCAATGAACAGTCTCATCCTGTAGGGGCCGGCGCTTGTCGACGGCCCGTAAAATGATTTGCGCCGTGCGGCGCATGAATTGCCTTGATGGGTATGAATTGGCTTTGCCATGAATTGCGCCCTGACGGGCGCGAGAGCAAGAGGTAAACGCTTATGAACATCCTTTCCTACATGCGCGACCATGTCCTGCTGCTGGACGGCGGCATGGGCTCGCTGCTGCAGGCGCGGGGTCTGCAGCCCGGTGAGCACCCCGAGCGGTGGAACATCACCCATCCGGACGTGATCGTGGCGGTGCAGCAGGCCTATTTCGACGCCGGCACCAACGTGGTCAATACCAACACCTTCGGTGCCAACGCTTTGAAGTTCGACGAGACGGAGCTGGAAGCCATCATCGCCGCCGCCATTGCCAACGCCCGCGCCGCCGCGGAAAAGAGCCGCGGCACGCAGCCCAAGTTCGTGGCGCTGGACATCGGCCCCACGGGCCGGCTTCTCAAGCCCTACGGCGATCTGGATTTTGAAGAGGCCGTCGCCATTTTCGCACAGGTGGTGCGCCTTGGCGTGAAGTACGGCGCCGACCTCGTATTCATCGAGACCATGAACGACAGCTACGAGACCAAGGCGGCGCTGCTGGCCGCCAAGGAGAACTCTACGCTGCCGGTGTTCGTTTCCAATGCCTACGGCGCGGACGGCAAGCTGATGACCGGCGCGTCCCCCGAGGCCATGTGCGCCATGCTGGAGGGCATGGGTGCCGACGCCATCGGCGCCAACTGCTCTTTGGGCCCGAAACAGCTGCGCGGTGTGGTGGAAGAGCTGCTTGCCTGCGCGTCGGTGCCGGTGATGCTCAAACCCAATGCGGGCCTCCCCCGCAGCGTGGATGGCAAGACCGTCTACGATGTGGCGCCGGAGGAATTCGCCGCGGAGGTGGCCGCTCTGGTGGACAAGGGCGTGGCCGTCTGCGGCGGCTGCTGCGGCACCACGCCGGACTATATCGCCGCCCTCGCCGCCAAAGTCCGGGGCAGGAAGCCTCTCCCCGTCACCGACAAGGGCCGCACCGTGGTCAGTTCCTATACCCGCGCCGTCACCTTCGGCGCTGACCCCGTGCTCATCGGTGAGCGCATCAACCCCACCGGCAAAAAGCGGTTCAAGGAAGCGCTGCGTGCCGACGATATGGACTATATCCTCACCGAGGGCCTGCGGCAGCAGGAGCAGGGCGTGCAGGTACTGGACGTGAACGTGGGCCTGCCGGAGATCGACGAGAAGGCCATGCTGGTGCGCGCCTGCGGCGAGCTGCAGGCCGTGTGCGACCTGCCGCTGCAGATCGATACCGCCGATCCCGCCGCCATGGAGGCGGCGCTGCGCCGCTATAACGGCAAGGCGCTGGTGAACTCCGTCAACGGCAAGGCGGAGAGTATGGCCGCCATCTTCCCGCTGGTGAAGAGGTACGGCGGCGTGGTGGTGGCCCTGACGCTGGATGAGGGCGGCATCCCCGCCACCGCAGAGGGCCGCGTGGCCATCGCGGAAAAGATCCTGCAAACTGCCGAAACGTACGGCATTTCCAAAAAAGATATCATCTTCGATACGCTGGCCATGACCGTCAGCGCCGAGCCGCAGGCGGCCAAAGTCACGCTGGCTGCGCTGGAACATATCGAGCGCGTGCTGGACGTGCGCACCTCCCTGGGCGTGTCCAACGTCAGCTTCGGCCTGCCGGCCCGTGAGGCGGTGAACGCCGCCTTCTTCGCTGCGGCGCTGGAGCGTGGCCTCAGTGCGGCCATCATGAACCCCTATTCCGGCGACATGATGAAGACGTACCACGCCCACCGCGCCCTCCACGGTCTGGACGAGAACTGCGCCGGTTATATCAACTTCATGGCGCATTTCCAGCCGGAAGAGAGCAAAAAGGAGACGGTCAGCGCCGTTTCCGCCGCACCGGCGGAGGAGGGCGGCAGCGCGCTGCAAAAGGCCATCATGCGCGGACTTGCCGAACAGGCCGCCCAGCTGACGGCCACGCTTCTGGGCGATACCGACGGCCTTGCCATCGTGCAGCAGCACATCATCCCCGCGCTCGATGCCGTGGGCCGCGGCTTTGAGGAAAAGCGGGTGTACCTGCCCCAGCTCCTCATGAGCGCCGAGGCCGCTTCCGCTGCCTTTGAGAAGATCAAAGCCGCCATGACGGTGGACGCCGCGCCGCAGAGAAGCCGCATCGTGCTGGCCACGGTGCAGGGCGATATCCACGACATCGGCAAGAATATTTTGAAGCTCCTGCTGGAGAACTACGGCTTTGCCGTCACCGACCTGGGCCGCGACGTGAGCCCCCAGCTCATTTGCGACACGGTGGTGCAGCTCCGCGCCCCCATGGTGGGTCTCAGTGCGTTGATGACCACAACCGTGCCCGCTATGGAGCAAACCATCGCGGCGCTGCGGGAGAAAGCACCGTGGGCGCGCGTGATGGTGGGCGGCGCCGTGCTGACGCGGGATTACGCCGCGTCCATCGGTGCCGACGGCTACGGCCACGACGCCATGGCCGGCGTCCGGCTGGCAGAAGAGTGGGAAAAAGCGCTGTAAAATGGATGAAATCATAAAAACTCCCGCAAGACAATCTTGCGGGAGTTTTTGTATGAAAAGCCTCGCAGAGTTCGCCGTTTACGGCGAAAAGGTTACTTTTGTTTTTTCTACCGACATGTGCGGGAGAAAAAACACTTCTCAGCTTGCCAGTGTGCGAGCGCAGCGATCAGCGCCCGCAGGCGCGATGCACGTGAGCAACCGCCCAAAGGGCGGCTCTTAGCGAGTCGCAGTGCATGCAGCAAGGTGAAAAAACTCCCCCAAAAGGCATTGCCTTTTGGGGGAATATTTTTTACAGCACCTTGGACAAAAAGTCCTTCAGTCGGTCGCACTGGGGGTGGTTGAACACCTCATCGGGGGTGCCCTGCTCCAGGATCTGGCCGCCGTCCATAAAGAGCACGCGGTTGCCCACCTCGTGGGCAAAGCCCATCTCGTGGGTCACCACCACCATGGTCATGCCGCCTCTCGCCAGCTCCTTCATGACGTCCAGCACCTCGCCCACCATCTCGGGGTCCAGGGCGGAGGTGGGCTCGTCAAAGAGCATCACATCCGGCTCCATCATCAGCGCACGCACGATGGCCACGCGCTGCTTCTGGCCGCCGGAGAGCTGCACGGGGTATGCCTTGGCGCGGTCGCCCAGACCCACGCGCTGCAGCAGCGCCATGGCCTTCTCCTCCGCCTCGGCCTTGCCCATGCCCTTGACCTTCATGGGGGCCATGGTCATGTTGTCCAGGACCGTCTTGTGGGGGAAGAGGTTGAAGTGCTGGAACACCATGCCCATACGCTGGCGGTGCTCGTCGATATTCAGCTTCACCAGCTTGCCCTCGGCGTTTTTCACCTTCTTGGCGGTGATGTCCACGCCGTCAAAGATGATCTGGCCGCCGGTGGGCTCTTCGAGGAGGTTGAGACTCCGGAGGAAGGTGGACTTACCGGAGCCGGAGGGGCCCACCACCACCATCACGTCGCCGCGGTTGATGTCCACGGTCACGCCGTCCAGCGCGTGGAGCGCGCCGCCGTTATAGTATTTCTGGAGGTCAATGACCTCAATGAGCTTATCGCTGATCGCCACGACGCATTCTCCTTTCGATAGCTTCGATCGCCTTGCCGGCGGGGAAGTTGATGCAGAAGTAAATGACAGCAACCACCACGTAGGGGCCGGTGCTGATAAAGGTGGAGCCGGCAGTAGACTTGGCGGCGAACATCAGGTCGCAGATGCCCAGCACCATGCAGATGGAGGACTCCTTCACCATGGTGATGATCTCGTTGGCCAGGGCCGGCAGCACATTCTTGATGGCCTGGGGCAGCACCACCATCTTCATGCCCTGCCACTTGCTTAAGCCAAGGGAGCGGGCGGCTTCCATCTGTCCTGCGTCCACGGCCAGAATACCGGCGCGGAAGATCTCCGCCACGTAGGCCGAGCTGTTGAGAGCCAGTGCCACTACGCAGGGCAGGAAGTTCAGCATCGGAATAAAACCAAAGAGCATATAGCGGGAATCGAAGCCGGCAAATACGCCGAAGTTGATGATCATCAGCTGCACCAGCATGGGGGTGGAGCGGAACACGGTGATGTAAGCGCCGGAAATGCCCTTGACGAGGCGGTTCTTGCTCAACCGCATCAGCGCCAGCAGCAGAGCCGGCACCACGGCCAGCAGCACGGAGACCACGGCCAGCAGCAGCGTACATTCCACGCCCTCGATGAACAGCTTGCCGTATTTAGGCAGGAAATTAAAGTTGAAAAACCCGTGGGCAGGGGGATTGATAAAGGTTTGGTCGATCCAAAGCTGGATCTGCGCCCATAATGCAGACATATGTATCTTCCTTTCTTGTTGATTCCTCGATAGCCTTAAACAGGCAAGGGAGCACAGTGCGTACGTCTGTGTGCTCTTGTCTGCTTAAGGCGCAGATGCGCGGGCGTGCGGGGCCGGGGCCTCGCACGTCCGCGTGAGTTTACTTGCGTTTCTTCGGATCGTTCAGACCGGTTTATTCACCGGCGACCTCAACGGCCACGTCAGCCAGCTTGTCGGCGTCAGCGATGAACTGCTCCACCTTCTTGTTGGCCACCATGTCGGCGATGGCAGCGTTGATGCCGTCCAGCAGACCCTTGGGGTCGCCCTTGGCAACGGCCACGCAATAGGGCAGGGCTTCGCCCAGCTCGTCGGAAGCGCCGGCGATGGCCAGAGACTTGTTGTTCTCCACATACTGCATAGCGATGGCACCGTCAACCACAACAGCGTCCAGCTTGCCGTTGGCCAGCATGTTGAACATATCGGTCACAGTGGTCTGGCTGTTCAGCTGAGCACCGGGCATATCGTTATTAACAATGTCCACGTTGGTGGTAGCGGTCTGGGCGCCCACCAGCTTGCCGCCGAAGTCATTCAGAGTCTTGTACTGATCGACGCTGGCGGCGGGGACAACGATCATCTTGGGCAGGTCGGTGTAGTAGGGATCGGAGAAGTCGGCGGCATCCAGACGCTCGGGGGTGACTTCAATGGCGGCCAGCACCATGTCACACTTGCCGGTGCCCAGATTGGTCAGCAGGAAGTCGAAGTTCATGTTCTGGACCTCCAGCTCCTTGCCCATGCTGTCGGCAATGGCCTGAGCCACGGAGATGTCGATACCGCCGTAGACCATGTCGCCGTTGGCATCGGGATACATGAACTCGTAGGGAGCGTAGTCAGCGCTGGTGCCCATCACCAGAACATCCTTGGCGTTGTCGTCGGGCTTCTCACCGCAGGCAATCAGGGTCATGGCCATCATCAGGGCCAGCATCATAGCAATGATCTTCTTCATAGTATTATACCTTCCTTTTCATCAATCTTTTTCCAAAAGCTTGGCTCTATATCCTTACCTCCCATGAAGGGTACAGACGGTTTTGGCGTGTTCCCTTGGAACAATGCTGATGATACACGAGGCGTGCATAAAAGTCAAGTGCAAAATGCATAAATTTTCAGAGATTTTTGAGAATTAGGTGGTTTTGACGAAAACGATGGCTGCAAAAGGGGCGCATAGGGCGAAATGCACAAAGAAAAAATGCGTATACGCGGATAAATATTCATATATGCAGAATACGCAAAAAGAGCCGCCCCGAAAAGGGCGGCTCCGGCGGTGCGGCTTATTCGAAGATGAGGCGCGCGGCGCCGTAATAGTGGTTGGCCCAGTAGCTCTGGCTCAGGCTGCTGACGGTGACGCCGGTACTGGTGCCGGCGTGGATGAACCGGCCGCCGCCCAGATAGATGCCCACATGCTGGATGGAGCTGTAGCCCGGCGCGGTGAAGAACACCAGATCACCGGCGGCGCGCTGGGCCGTGGTGACGGGAGTGGCGCGGCGGTACTGGGCGCCGGCGCTGTGGCTCAGGGAGTAGTCGGCTGCGGCGAAGCAGCGCATGGTGAAGCCGGAGCAGTCGATGCCGCTGTAGCTTGTGCCGCCGTAGCGGTAGGGCGTGCCTAAATAGGTGTAGGCGCGGTCGATCACTTCCTTCACCAGATCGCGCATGGCGGCGGTGCCTTCATAGTCGGCACAGCTGACGCCCTCGGCGGATTCGGCGGGGATGTAACCCTCGGAGCCGGCGAAGCTGACGCGGTACCAGCCGTTGTCGCAGATGTCCAGCAGCGTGGCCACCTTGCCGGCCTTGACGGTGCGGACGGAAGAGGCGTCGGACCGGGGCTCGGTGCGCAGCTTGACGGACTGGGACAGCAGTACGCCGTCATACAGCGCCAGATACGCGGCCTGCTGCAGCTGCTGCTGCCGGGCCTCCTCGGCGGCCAGTTCCAGCTCCTGCTGCGCCTGCAGCGCCTGTGCGCCCAGCTGAGACAGCGTCATGGTGCCGCGGCGCTCCAGCAGGCCCAGCTCGGCGGCCAGCGCCATGCCGCGGCCCTGCACAAGGGCGGTGTCGGCGTGGGGCGCGATGCCGTCCGTCTGCAGCACGGCTGCGGCGGCCTCGTACGTTTCGCGCCGCTCCTGCCGCTCGGCGGCGTGTACGACAGCCAGCGAGCAAAGCAGCGTGGATACTGCCAGAAACAGGCAGGCAAATTTACGTGACATAAGAAACCTCACTGAAAAAATCGTTCCTAACGTATGCCATCATACCACAGGTATATCCAAAAATCCAGAGAAAAATGACAAATCGGTAACAAAAGATGCAAAACAGTAAAAATATTATTGACCAAACGATAAATGTTTATGAAATATATCGACACAACGATATACTGCAGCGCGCAAACGAACGAAACTGACAAAAGCGGCAAGCGGCGGCGGGAAAAAACTGTGGGAATCGGAAAAAACTGCTTGCAATGCGGGTATACTTCCGATATAATTTAAATGTTGCGAAAAAATAAAAAAATTTTTTTCAAAAAGCAGGGAACCTTTTGCCGGGTGCCTGCGTCTAACTATCCGGACGCACCCAAGAGGGCGCGCCGCAACCTACTTAATTAAGGAGAAATGCAAAATGAAGAAGTTTATGACTCTGTTCCTGTGCGCCGTGATGGTGCTGACCCTGGTGGCCTGCGGCAATAACGGCGGCAGCAACGGCGGCAATAAGGAAGGCGACACCATGGACCTGACCGCTATGGTCGACAAGCTGTACGAGGGCATCAAGGCTGACAACATGCCCATGGTCATGACCCAGGAAGTCCCCGCTGAGGCTTTTGAGGGCGTGTTCTTCATCCCCGCTGTGGCCGGCGCTCAGGGCGTCATGTCCGAGCCCATGATGAGCTCCGTTGCCTGGTCCGTGTGCCTGCTGCGCGTGGCTGACGGCACCGACGTGGAGGCTGTCCGCGCCGACATCGAGAAGAACGTCAACCCCGCCAAGTGGCTGTGCGTTGAGGCCAAGAACGTTGACGTCATCGCCAACGGCAACACCATCCTGCTGGCCATGACCGGCGAGGGCAACGAGGCTACCCACAAGATCATCGTTGACAACTTCAACGCTCTGTGGAAGTAATCTTTCGTCAGAAATCTCTAACGCATATTTAACGTAAAACACAGGAAAAACCCCCGATTTCCCGGGGGTTTTTCTCTCAGATGAAGGGAGGAAAGGCTATGCTCTTTTCCAGTATCTCTTTTTTATATCTCTTTTTGCCGGTACTGATCGTCTACTACGTGGTGCCCAAAAACTGGCGCAACCACGTGCTGCTCATCGCCAGCCTCTTCTTCTACTTTGTGGGCGAGCCGGTGTATGTACTGCTGCTGGTCATCTCGTCCCTGTCGGACTTTTTCCACAGCCTGTATATTGAGGAGCACCGCGGCACCCGCGGCGCGAAAATCGCCCTTACCTCGTCCATCGCCATCAACCTGGGCATGCTGGGCTTTTTCAAGTACGCCGACTTCTTCATCGGCGCGGTGAACGGCCTGCTGGGCACCGCCATCCCGCTCACCGGTGTGGAGCTGCCCATCGGCATCAGCTTCTTCACCTTCCAGACCATGAGCTACACCATCGACGTCTACCGCGGTGAGGCCAAGGCCGAGCGCAATCTTGCCACCATGGCCACCTTTGTGTGCCTGTTCCCGCAGCTGGTGGCGGGCCCCATCGTCCGCTATGTGGATGTGGACCGCGAGCTGCATGAGCGCTCCATTACCCTCGACGGCCTGTATCGCGGCGCCGTGCGCTTTGCGGTGGGCCTTGGCAAGAAGGTGCTCATCGCCAACGCCATGGGCGAATTCTGCGCCGCCTTCCGCGGTGCCACGGAGCCGTCGGTGGTGTTCTATTGGGTCTATGCCGCGGCCTATGCCCTGCAGATCTACTTCGACTTCTCCGGCTACAGCGATATGGCCATCGGTCTGGGCCGCCTGCTGGGCTTCGATTTCCCCGAGAACTTCAACTACCCCTTTATCTCCGGCACCATCACCGAGTTCTGGCGCCGCTGGCATATGACGCTGGGCGGCTGGTTCCGCGACTATCTCTATATCCCCCTGGGCGGCAACCGTGTCTCCCGCGGCCGCTGGATCTTCAACACCGCCATCGTCTGGGCCGCCACCGGTTTCTGGCACGGCGCGGCGTGGAACTTCCTTTTGTGGGGCGTGTACTTCGGCGTGCTGCTGGTGTGTGAAAAGCTGGTGTGGGGCAACTGGCTCAAGAAGCTGAACGGCTTTTGGCGCCGCGTCTACACCCTGCCCATCCTGCTCATCAGCTTCGTCATCTTCAACGCCGTGGGCGATGGCCTGCTGCTGCATGATCTCAAGGGCCTCTTTGGCTTCGGCGGTCTGCCCTTCTGGAGCTTCGAGACCGGCTATTTCCTCCGCAGCTACGCGGTGCTGCTGCTGTGCGCCGCGGTGGGCGCCACGCCCCTTCCCAAGAAGATCTGGGAGCGCGTGCGTGCAAGCCGCGCGGGCGGCTATGTGGGCCTCATCGCCGAGCCCCTCTTTGTGCTTTTGATGCTGCTCATCGGCACGGCGTACCTGGTGGACGGCAGCTTCAACCCCTTCCTCTACTTCCGGTTTTAAAAGGAGGTCACCATGGAAAAAATCAAAAAAATTCTGGTGGTGGCCGTGCTGGCCCTCACCCTTGTGGGCATCTTCGCGCTCCATGTGGCCCTGCCTGACGGCACTGTGTCCGACGCCGAGCGCCGCCCTCTGGCCCAGCTGCCGGAGCTGACGGCGGACGGTGTGTTCAGCGGCGACTATTTTGAGGAGCTGGAGGAGTATCTTCTCGACCAGTTCCCCTTGCGCGAGAGCTTCCGCCGCCTGAAGGCCAACTTCCAGACCAAGGTGCTGGGCCTGAAGGCCAACAACGGCATCTACCTTGTGGATGGCCACCTCAGCAAGCTGGAATACCCCCTGAAGGCAAGTCAGGCCAAGCTGGCCATTGACCGCTTCAACGCCATCATCGATTCCCACCCCCAGCTGGGCAAGGTCTACTACTCCCTCATCCCCGACAAGAACTACTTTATGGCGGCGGCCAACGGCTATCCTGCCATGGACTATGCGGCCCTGCTGGCGCAGGCTGCGGGCATCCGCGCGGAGTATATCGACATCTTCCCCCTGCTGGAGCTGGACGATTACTACCGCACCGACAGCCACTGGCGTCAGGAGAAGGTGCTGGACGTGGCGCAGCAGCTGGCTGCCGCCATGGGTACCGCGGTGGACGGCATGGACAAGTATACCGCCGAGAGCCGTGACGGCTTCCGCGGCGTGTATTACGGCCAGTCCGCCCTGAACCTGCCCGCCGAAACGCTGACCATCCTCAAGAGCGATGTGACGCAGAGCGCCATCGTCAAGAGCGCCGAGCACGCGGCCAACATGCCCGTCTACAACTGGGACGATTTCGCCAACACCGACCCCTATGACGTGTATCTCTCCGGCGCCGAGGCCCTTATCACCATGGACAATCCCCTCCAGACCAACGGCCGCCACCTCATCCTCTTCCGTGACAGCTTCGGCAGCAGCATCTCGCCGCTCCTGCTGTCCGGTTACAGTAAGGTCACGGTGGTGGACATCCGCTATATGTCCTCCTCTCTTTTGGACCAGTACGTGGACTTCACCGACGCGGACGTGCTGTTCCTCTACTGCACCTCCATGTTCAATGCCGGTGCAACGCTGAAATAAGAAAACCCTCCCACCCTGCGGGGTGGGAGGGTTTTTTGCTGCGGCGCACAAAACTGCCGACTGCTTTTTGTATAGAACGCCAAAAGCTGCGAAAAGTGCAAAATGTCAGGAAATTGTAACAACTTTTGAGTGAGTGCATGTTATAATGAAACAAAAAGGAAAGGCGGGTGACGGCTGTATGAAGAAGAAAATCGCCATATGTCTGGCCGTGCTGGTATGTGCGGCGGCAGCTGCAGCGGTTGCAATGACCGGCCGGGGCAGCGGTGCCGAGGCGCTGGGCGAAGCAGTGCGCTTTCCGATGGACAGCTCGGTGGAAGCGGAGCTGTGGCGCGGCGGCGAGAAGCTGCCCTTGCAGGTGACCGACGCCTATACGCTGCAGGCGGCACTGGAAAAGGCGACCTATGTAAAAAAGGGGTCGGTGGATGTGATCACCGCCGAGCAGGAGGCCTATGTTCTGACGCTGATGACCGAAAACCGCATGGAGAAATTCACCATTCTGCCGCAGGAGGGAACGGGCTATTGGGCAGGCGAAACGCCGGCCATGTTCCGCTGTGAGGACTTGGTGGAGGTTCTGCCGCTGTGCGTCCATGACCCGCAGAGTCCTTATCCGCCGGTGAGTATGGCGGGAGATCTGGCGCTGCTGACCAGAAATCCGCAGGCCTATCACTTCGGCGGCAGCAACAGCACCGGCCAGTACTTCTACACGCCGGACGAAGCGGCAGCCGACGATTTTGAGAACGCGGCCTATTGCCTGATGGCGCAGTATCTCAGCGAGTATTATCGGCGGCGTGACGATCTTGGCTTTATGTTTCTGGAGCATCAGAATCTGGAGCTGACGATCCTTCCCTCGCGGCAGGCCTACCAACTGCAGACACAGGGGCAGGGCAGCTACGGACTGCATGACCGCCCCGAGGAAGTGGGCGAAGACATCTGGGTGGTCACCATCGACCGTCTGGAAGTGCGGTATGTGGGTATCCTGTCACCCTTCGGTCCTTCGGTGCCGGAGGCTTTGGACGAGAATGGCTGGCTGCGCGCGTCTGTTCCGTACCAGAGAACGCCGGAAGTGTTCCATCTGCTGCGCAGAGGCAACAGCTATGTGATGTTCTCCAAAGAATCCCCTTACGCCGAGTCGTACTATGGGGCATAAAGATCAGAAAAAACAGAGACTGATTTTTGCGCATCACGCCAAAAGTTGCGAAATACCGGAAAATGTCACAAAATTGTAACGATTCTGGGGGGGGTAAATGATATAATCGAAGTGTAAATAGAAAGAAGAAACAGCGCAAGGGAAGAGAGGTGCTGACATGACGAAAAAGAAAGGGATTGCCTGCGCGGCGCTGGCTGTGCTGGTATGTGCGGCAGTGGCCGTGATGCTGGTCCGCGGCAGCGGAGCGAAGGCGCTTCGCGATGCGGTGGCATTTCCGGCGGACGCCGCGGTGGAGGCCGAGTTGTGGCGCGGCGGCGAGAAGCTGCCTTTGCAGGTGAGTGACCCCCACGCCCTGCTGGCGGCACTGGGCAAGGCTGATTATGTGAAAAAGGGCGCCGTGGACGTCATCGCTCCCGATGAGGAGGCCTATGTGCTGACGGTGATGACCGACAGCCGCATGGAGAAATTCACGATTCTGCCGCAGGAGGGGACGGGCTATTGGGCAGGCGAAACGCCGGCCATGTTCCGCTGCGCAGAGCTGGTGGAAGCGCTGCGGGGACTGAAAGAGAAGGAAAAGCCGACGCCCACAGCAGGTTACGTGGCACCAAACCAAAATCCCCAGGTGTTTACCTGCTCGGCAGGTACGCAAAGCGCCGATGAGGCCGCCATGCAGCTGGCCCATCAGCTGCTGGAGAGCATGACGGTACCCTCCGATGCGCGCACCTTTACCATATTGGAATATAAGGATGTAGCGGTGGTGTGCTATGCCACGGAGGAGCTGTCGGCGGATATGCGCGGCGCGTATGGACTGCAGAGCGAGGAGATCGGGCCGAATATGTGGCTGGTGGAGATCAACGCCTCCTACCGCTATGAGGGCACCATTTCGCCCGTGGGTCCCGGCGGCGGACAGTGGTTCGACCAGCTGACGCACGGCGGCCCCTATGGGTGGCTGCTGTGCAGGGTGGGGGGAGAATATACGCTCCAGACTAGAAATCAATAAACCGCACAGATACAAAAGTGTGCCGTTTCGTTTCAGAAACGGCACACTTTTTCTCATTTTATTCTGCTTTTTACCGCAGCAGGTCCCAGTACATCCACAGCACGGTGTAGCGGTCCTTGATGTCCTTGGCGTAGAGCACGGCGTCGCGGCGTTTGCGCTCATCGTAGAGGTCATAGAACGCCTGCATGTCATAGCCTACGGCGCGCAGCATTTCTTCGATCTTCTCCGGCGCGGGGACTTCGGCGAGGATGGCGCGGATCTCCGCCTCTTTTTCAAGATAGGTGGTCAGCCGGTCGGTGCTGTAATGGCCCACCTTGTCCTGCAGGGCCATGTAACCGTCTGCGGCGTCGGCGTAGACGCGGTGCATATTCTCGTCCCAGTCTTTGCGGTCAAAGGGCGCGGCCTTGCGGGGGAAGGGGGCAGAGAGCAGCTTTTGGCGGAGCTTCGCGGTGACCACGGTGGCGTAGGCCACATCGATGCCGTGGGGGAAGTAGGGCTTGTTTTCCTGCAATCCCGTGACCTCAAAGAAGTGGGCCAGATGATGCTCGCTGCCGGAGGCGGGACGGGAGGAGCCGGCGAAGGACATGGCGATACCGGCCAGCACCAGCGCTTCCATCAGCGCGCCCACGGCTTCCTCGTCGCGGGCAACAAGACCCTCGGCCAGAGCCAGCGTCTTTTGCAGGGCCTCGTCCATCAGGTCATAGACCTGCTGGCAGAAGTATTCGCCCTTGACGGCGTGGCTCAGCTTCCAGTCGTTGAGAGCGGAGAACTTGCCCACAATGTCGCCGTAGCCGGCGCGGATCAGCTCCATGGGTGCGTCCTTCAGTACGGCCGTGTCGGCCAGAATGGAGGTGGGCACCGGCACGGAGTAGGTCACCTTCATGCCGCCCATGATCATGGCCGCGCCGGTGGAGGCGTAACCGTCCATGGAAGGCGCGGTGGCCACCACGTGGCAGGGGATGTGGGCCAGGGACGCACCGTATTTGCTCAGATCCTGCAGCACGCCGGCGCCGATGCCCACGATGGCGTCCACGTGGGGAAGATGGGGCTCCATGGCTGCCACGGCCTGCTCGTTGGGCACCACCAATTTGTCACCGCCGTAGGTGACGCGGAGGATCTCCTTGCCCTCCAGCGCGGCGAGGGTCTGCTCGCCTGCGGCGGCAAAGGTGTTCTCGTCGCTGAGTACCAGCACGGTTTTGGCTTCGCGGCACAGCTCACGGAGGGCCGCGATGGCGCCGCGGCCGATCTCCACCCGCTCGATGGCGCAGCGGTGCTCATGGCCGCAGGTGCAGGGGAAGGATGCAAGCAGCTGCTGAATGTTCATGGAAAGGCCTCCCTTTTGGCGTTTTTCTAAAGGATAGCGGATTTTCCGCGCTTAGGCAAACAATGGGCAGAAATTGCGCAGTTTATGCGTCCTTGTGGTCAGTTTGCCAGCCTTTCGGCTGCGGGATGCGCTGGATGAGCCCCACGATCTGGCCCGAAAGCACCACCGTGAGGAGGGACCAGGCGATGCGCGTCAGGGGGATGTAGGTCAGAGACAGGGCCAGCACGACGAGGTCTGTGATGAGGTAGATCTGCTCAATGGGCCGGTGGGTGAGGTGGCTCAATGCCATGGCCAGGGCGTCATCGCCGCCGCTGGCGCCGCCTGCCCATACGCTGAGGCCCGCGCCCACGCCCACGAAGGCCGCACCGATGACGGCGGCCAGCAGCGGCATGGCGTAGAGCTGGGGCCACAGGGGCGGAAACTGCTCGAAAATGGCGTAAAAGACAGAAAAGCTCAGGCTGGCCACCGCGGAATAGACTACGAATTCCCGGCCCAGCACCCGCCAGCCGAAGAGGAAGCAGGCGGCGTTGAGCACAAATGAGGTGGCGGCGGGGGACAGGTGCAGCCAGTGGTCAAGGAGCAGCGTCATGCCCAGCACGCCGCCCTCCGTCACGCCGGAGAAGGAGTGGACGTGGTACAGTCCGAAGGCCAGGATCACGCTGCCCAGCGCCGCCACAGCGCAGCGGGAGGCTTTGATGGTTTTCCACATAATGTCATTCCCCTTTCCGGTCAGGTGTTTTTGCTATCATACCAAAACGCGGCGCAAAAGGCAAGCGGCGGACTCTTGTGAGTCCGCCGCCATGGGAAAGTCGGATCAATAGCACTGCATGGAGAACCAGCCGCTGCCGAAGTTTCCGGCGGCCAGATCCTGCTTACGGATGTAGTAGTAGAGCATGCCGCAGTCGCCGAACATCCACTGGAAGTCATCTTTCTCGATGGTGTCCAGCTGCAGCAGCAACAGCCAGTCGGCGGCGTGCTGCCGGATCTGGGCACGCGCTGCCTCCGGTGTGGCCTGATAGTCCGCGGGACTTCCGCATCCGTAGCCGCGGGTGACCCGCTCGCACTCGGTGAGCATCTCGCCTTGAATGACATTGGCGTAACCCAGCAGCTTGTGGCCCTGCATCTCGGCTTCGGCGTCGATGCCCAGCTGGGCCAGAGCGGCTTCGTAGGCCTCCCAGTCGCAGCAAAGGTCACTGTGCATCTCCAACTCCTCAAAGGCGGGGTAGGAGGCCCGGGCGGCGAAGGTCAGGGCCAGTTCCGGCATGATATGGCCTTCGTAAAGTCCCTCCGGCAGGGTGCAGGGGGCAAAGCCCACCGTATCGGGGAAATAGAATACCCGTGCCGCCCCCTTGTCGGTGGGGTCAAAGCCCCAGCGGAAGGATTCGCAATCGTAGAAGAAGACCAGCAGACCGTGGGCGGGCAGCAGGTTGTCGCGGTCATAGGGCTTGGCGCCGGTCAGGTCGATCTGGCAGAAGAAGGACAGGGGACGGGTCTGGCCGTCACCGTCGGTGAAGGTGGGCCATGTAAAGTCCGCAGGCAGGTACGGAAGGCCGCCGATCTTGCTGCCGTCGGGTCGGGCGTCGGTGTCGGCGTCCGGCGTCAGGGCGATCTCGTTGCGCACCAGCGCGCGGATGGCGTCTGCGGCGGATGGCTCGCTGACAGGCTCCGCCGCCACCGGCGCTTCTTTTTTGCGAAACAGGTCGAAGATGGACATGGGGATTCCTCCTTATCGCAAGTTTATTCGGCAAGGCTGCGGCCTTCCCACTCACGGGGACGGCGCACACCCATCAGCTCTGCAATGGTGGGGGCCAGATCCAGCAGCGACA
>SVMH01000084.1 GCA_015067525.1 Oscillospiraceae bacterium
AAAACTTCCCTTGCGCGAGCGGCGGGAGCGAAAGATGACGGAACGCTCAGCCGCGCGAATCACTCGGCTCATCTTTCCGCGGTGGAAATGGGCATTGCCCCTACTTCTCTTTCCGCTGCCGCCCCGCTCTGAAGTGTAGAAATGCAGCGTTCTGTTTCCTTCCGCAGGAATCGCCATTTCCCCTCCGCCCCCTACTCCGCACGCACCCGCCAATTCTTAACTCTTAACTCTTACTTTTCCCGCGCAAAAAAAGCCCCTCTCCTGTCGGAGAGGGGCTTTTTTCTCGAGGGATTGCTGCGCCTTCAGACGATGATGTTCATCTTCCGGGCGTCGTATAAAAGCTGATCGCGGAAATCCGGGTGGGCCACGGCGATGAGCTCACGGGTGCGCTGCCACAGCGTCTTGCCCCGCAGCCGGGCGATGCCGAACTCCGTGACGATGCAGTCCACATCGTTCTTGCTGGTGGACACCACACTGCCCAGCGGCAGCGTGGCGGCGATGCGGCTCACCGTGCCGCCGGCCGCGGTGGAGGGGAAGGCGATGAAGCTCTTGCCGCCCTTACTGGCCACCGCGCCGCGGACATAGTCCGACTGGCCGCCGGTGCCGGAGACATGCTTCGTGCCAAGGGATTCGGCGCAGACCTGCCCGTAGAAGTCCACCGCCAGCGCGCCGTTCACCGACATGAACTTGGGGTGCTGGGCAATGACGGCCGGGTCGTTGGTGTAGTCCACCGGCAAAAACTCGATGGCGTCGTTCTCGTGGATATAGTCGTACATCTCCTGCGAGCCGTAGGAGAGCGTCGCCACCGTCTTGCCCCGGTGGATAGGCTTACAGGCATTGGTCACCGCGCCGCAGCGGATCAGCTCGATCATGCTGTCGGTCAACAGCTCGGTGTGGATACCAAGATCCCGCTTTTCATGCAGCGCAAGGCCCACCGCCTCGGGGATGGCGCCGATGCCCAGCTGGATGGTGGCCTCGTCGGGCACCTCCTCGGCGATGTAGCCGCCGATGACGCGGCTCATGTCGTCCAGCTGTACCATTCCCGGGGAGGGCAGCGGCTCATCGGTGGTGCAGAAGGCCGTCACCTGGGAAATGTGGATCTTGGGGGCGTGGAGTGCCCGGGGCACACGACTTCCCACCTGCAAAAAGATGTGGCGGCAGTTCTCCAGCAGCGCCGGCGTGTTGGAGCCGTTGATGCCGATGGAGAAATAGCCCTCCTCGTCCATGGGCGCGGCGGTGAGGATGATGGCGTCCAGCGTCTCGCGCTCACGGAAATACCGGGGCATATCCCGATAGTAGCAGCTCACCACGTCGGCAAGGCCGGCGTTGACGGCCTTGCGGGCCCACGCACCGGAAAAGCAGGTGGTGGCGCGCAGATAGGGGGCGATCCGCTCTTCGTAGCAGTTCAGCGGCCGCAGATCCAGAATGGTGTGGATCACCACGCCCTCCACCTTGTGGGCATAGAGGTACTCACCGATGGTGTTCAAAAGGGCGTAGGGCATCCCGAGGCCGATGTCGCTGCTCATGACCCAGCCGGGCTGGATGTGGGCGGCCACGCCCTCGGCGGTGGTCAGCTTTTGGTTGTAGAGTTCATGGATGGTGGTCAAATATGATCACGCTCCTGTCTTTGTGAATTGATTACTTGGCGCACTCGATGCCCCGCTGCAGTGCCTCCAGATTCAGGGGCACCAGCTTGGCCTTCTTGCCGGTGAACATCTCGCGGATCATCTCCTGAATGGTCTCCACCTTCAGCGCGCCGGTGGCGCCGATGTAGGCGCCCAGCATCACCATGTTGCTGACCTTGGGGTTGCCCAGCTCGGCGGCGATCTGGTCGCAGGGGACGTAGACGGCGCGGACGTCGGTGCGGGAGACCTTGTCGGGCACGATGCTGCTGTTGACGAACACGGTGCCGCCGGGCTTGACGGCGCTCTCAAACTTCAAAAGGGAGGGACGGTTCATCACGATGATCTCGGTGGCCGTCTCCACCAGCGGCGCGCCGATGCGTTCCGAGCTGAGGATCACGGTGCAGTTGGCGGTACCGCCGCGCATCTCCGGGCCGTAAGAGGGCACCCAGGAGACCTCCAGTCCTTCCACCACGCCGGCCTCGGCCAGGTTCTTGCCGATGGACATGACGCCCTGACCGCCGAAGCCGGAGAGGATAATTTCACGGTTCATCATCTTACTCAGCCTCCTTCTCTTTGATCACGCCCAGGGGATAGTAAGCGGCCATGTGTTCCTTCAGCCAGTCGTTGGCCTCGGCGATGTCCATGCCCCAGTTGGTGGGACAGGCGGCCAGCACCTCGATGAAGGTGAAGCCCTCGCCGGCCATCTGCTTCTGGAAGGCCTTGCGGATGGCGCGCTTGGCCTTGTTCAGGTTGGGGATATCGGTGACGCATACGCGCTCGGCATAGACAAGGCCATCCAGGGTGGAGAGCATCTCCGCCATGCGGATGGGGCTGCCGGCCTGCTCCACGCTGCGGCCCAGCGGCGCGGTGGTGGCCCGCTGGCCGATAAGGGTGGTGGGGGCCATCTGGCCGCCGGTCATGCCGTAAATGGCGTTGTTGATGAAAATGGTGGTGAACTTCTCACCGCGCATGGCGGCGTGAACGATCTCCGCCGCGCCGATGGAGGCCAGATCGCCGTCACCCTGATAGGTGAACACCGGCTGGTCGGGATGCAGGCGCTTCACAGCGGTGGCCACGGCGGGAGCGCGGCCGTGGGCGGCCTCGATGGAGTCGCAGGCAAAGTAGTTGCCGGCGAGCACCGCGCAGCCAACGGGGCAGATGCAGATGGCGCTGTCCACAGCGTTCATCTCTTCCAGCACCTCGGCCACCAGCTTGTGGACGATGCCGTGGGCGCAGCCGGGGCAATAGTGCAGCTCCGTATCCTGCAGACCGGCGGATTTACGGTAAATGGTGGTCATCTTACAGCACCTCCTTGCAGATCTCTTCGGCGGCAAGCCGGACTTCCGACACGGTGGGCACCACGCCGCCGCAGCGGCCGTAGAACTTCACCGGTTTGCGCTCTCCAACGGCCATCTGGACATCCTCCACCATCTGGCCCTGGCTCATCTCCACGGTGAGGAACACCTTGGCGCAGCCCTCAGAGAGCTCACGGATCCGCTCATGGGGGAAGGGCCACAACGTGATGGGACGCACCACGCCGGCGCGGATGCCCTGCTCACGCAGCTGCCGCGCGGCGGACATGGCGATGCGGGCGGGGGTACCGTAGGCCACCAGAATGATCTCGGCGTCCTCGGTGTCCACCTCTTCCCAGCGGCACTCGTTTTTCTCCATCTCGTCGAACTTGGCCTTCAGGCCGATGTTGCGCTCCTCGCAGGCGGCGGCCTCCAGCAGCAGCGACGTGATGAAGTTGTTGTGCTCGCGGCCGCGGCGTCCGTCGGCGGCCCAGGTCTTTTCGCTCAGGGTGCGGGGGGTGTGCTCCTTCCAGACGATGGGTTCCATCATCTGGCCGATGAGGCCGTCAGCCAGCACCATCACGGGGTTGC
>SVMH01000025.1 GCA_015067525.1 Oscillospiraceae bacterium
GTCAGCGCGCCGATGACGCTCATGCGGATCCAGGGCAGGGGGATGCCCAGGAACTTACTGAGGGTCACCACGCCCAGCAGGATGGAGATGGCGGGGGCGATGGTAAAGACGGCGGTGGCCTTTACGGTTTTTTTCAGCTTGGCGGTGTCGATGCCCAGTTCCTTGGCGCGGCGCCACGCACGCACCAGAAAGAACACGGACTGGGCCAGCACGAACAGGATCACGCAGGCGCCGATGATGTACATAAAGGTACTGTTGGGGGTGAAATTCACGGTCAAATTCCTCACTTTCCCGCCCCAAATCGGGGCGAAACGGGTTAAAAAACATTATACTCCTTTTTGAAAAGGGTGTAAAGAGCAGATTGGGTTAACCATAACAATATTACGTAAACCCTTCGGATCGAAATGGGTGTTCAGGAATGAGGCGGTGCAGGGGGCGCTTTTTGCTTGCAATTGCGGCTGGCTGTGGTATGATGGAGAAAAAGGGGGGCGAAACGCATGAAGTTTCTGGAATATCAGGAGTCCTTTGGCCCGATTTGCTGGCAGGAGGGCTATGAAGAAGAACTGGCGGGATTGAGCGTGGAGGCGCAGTGGCGCTGCTACGCGGTGACGGAGTACAAGGCGCTGACGAAGGTGCCCTATCGGGAGCTGGAGCAGGCGATTCGGGAGAGCCGCGTGTATACCGCGGGCACCCAGCCGCTGCCGGAGCGCTGGTACGCCGTGATGAAGGACGGCGTGATGGTGGGCGCAGGCCGCGACGCCTATGCCCGGGACGAGTGGACCGGACGGTGGGAGGTGTCGGGGCAGAAGACGCTGCTGCCCTACGAGGGCTACGTGTACGAAACCACCTCCGACAACAACGGTGCGGGCTACAAGGAGCGGGAATGGTACCGCTATCTCATCTGCCTGCCGGCTGACCATACGCTTTGGTAAGACAAGACAAAAAAGACCACCCTTGGAAGGGTGGTCTTTTTGTGTGTAGTGTTTAGATGCTTGATAATCAGACGTTTGCCTTCTTCTTGCCGAGGGAGCCGTTCAGATAGCCGATGATCAGCAGGGTGCCGACCATCAGAATGATGGCGATGGGCAGAGCGATGATCACGTTGGGCAGGAAGGCTGCCAGAATGTAGCTGGCGAAGCAGACGGCAGCGACGACCACGGCGTAGGGCATCTGGGTGGCCACGTGGTTGATGTGGTGGCACTGAGCGCCGGTGGAAGCCATGATGGTGGTGTCGGAGATGGGGGAGCAGTGGTCACCCATGACAGCGCCGCCCAGGCAGGCGCCGATGGCCATCATCAGGATGGGGGAGGGCAGACCGTTGACGGGAGGGAAGACCTCGGTCACGATGGGGATCAGGATGCCGAAGGTACCCCAGGAGGAACCGGTGGCGAAAGCCAGCAGGCAGGCGATGATAAAGATGACGGCGGGCAGGAAGTTCTGCAGGCCGGCACCGAAACTCTCCACCACGCCGGCGACGAAGGGGGCGGCGCCAAGGCTGCCGGTGACGCCGGAGATGGTCCAGGCGAAGGTCAGGATCAGCGTAGCGGGGACCATCAGCTTGAAGCCGTTGGGCAGGCACTCCATCATTTCGTTGAAGCTGAAAGCCTTGCGGATCAGGAAGTAGATCATGATGATGATCAGAGACACGAAGGAGCCCATGGACAGACCGCGGGGTGCGTCGCAGTTGGCGAAAGCTTCCTGCAGGGAGACTTCGCCGCCGAAGAACTCGCCGGTGTAGATCAGACCCAGCACGCAGCCCACGATCAGAATGATGACGGGCAGCACCAGATCGATGACCTTGCCGTTGGGGTTGAACTTCATCTCGGCCACGTTCTCATAGGGACGCTCGGGGGTGGTGTAGATGTCGCCCTTGGCGGCGTTGTCCTCATGCTTCTTCATGGGGCCAAAGTTGATGTTCAGCGCGGCGGTCAGGAACACCATGATCAGGGTCAGGATGGCGTAGAAGTTATAGGGGATGGCCTGCACAAACAGGGTGAAGCCATCGTAACCGTCGATGATGCCGGAAACGGCAGCAGCCCAGGAGGAGATGGGCATCATGATGCACACGGGGGCGGCCACGGCGTCGCACATGTAGGCCAGCTTGGCGCGGGAGATCTTGTGGGTGTCGGTGACGGGGCGCATGACGTTGCCGACGGTCAGGTTGTTGAAGTAGTCGTCAACGCCCAGCACGATGCCCAGGAGGCCGGTAGCGATCAGAGCGCCGGACTTGGACTTGATGCTGCGGCTGGCCCAGTCGCCGTAGGCCTTGGAGCCGCCGGCGCGGATCATCAGAGCCACGATGGTGCCCAGAATGATCAGGAAGATGAGGATGCCGAGGTTGCCGGAGACCTCTTCATGCAGAATGTTGAAGAAGTGCTCGATGGCGCCGATGGGGTTGCCGCCGGAGTACAGCAGCGCGCCGATGACGATGCCGAGGAAGAGGGCGGAGTAAACCTCTTTGGTGATCAGTGCCAGAACAATGGCGACCACCGGGGGGATCAGTGCGGCCCAGGTTCCGTACAGGGCAGGGGTCATAAGAGAATCATCCTTTCGTTTTTTTCAGTTCTTACCATTTCGTATGAAAACAAGCGATTTCTTGTTTAACTATACAAGTTTCTCATGATGTTAAGAAATTGTCAAGAGAACTTTTGAGATTTTGCCGAAAATGCAAAAAGCTTATGGCATGGGCCTGTATTTGTACAGGCGCACAAACGGGCGGGGTCATTTTTGTGGGCTTCGTTTCTTGCCCGCGGCGGGGCGGGCATGGTAAAATATAAAAAAAGTCGCCTGTGGGCGGAGAAAAGGAGGGTCAAGGCGATGAAAAAAAGTTTTTGGCTCTTGCTGCTGTGCGCCGTGCTGCTGCTGCCGGGCTGCGCAGAGAAGGAAGAGGCGTACGACTTTGCCGCCATGCCGTGGGTGGACATCGCCGGACTCATTGACGAGGGGAAAATCGTGATGACGGACGAGCTGTGGAATGAGCTGTCCGATCTGGACAAGATCCCCATGGCCCGCGGGTTCGATCTGGTATACACCAAGGGGCAGCTGTACCGCGCAAGACCGCCCATGCTGCGCAAGGAGATAGGCGAGGGCTGGGTGCAGTACGCCACCGTGGAGCACAGCTACACGTATGTGGGCGCTTACAACTGGCCGGCGGAGGACAATGAAGCCGAGAATATGCCGGTGGGCTCGCCTATCTACGAGCATCCCGACTATCCCCACGCCATCATGATCTACAACGCGGAGAACAATGCATACACCTACTATACGCAGTGGGACACCAAGGACTGGAGCCGCGACGGCGTATACAAAGAAGGCGAATAAGAAAAAGAGGTATGGCGTCGGCCATACCTCTTTTTGGTTGACATGATCTTACTTCTCCAGATAGTCCTTCAGCCACAAAATGGCCTGACGGTAGCCCTCAAGGCCAAGACCCATGTAGGTCTTTTGGCAGGCGCGGCCGGCGTAGGAGATCTGGCGGAAGTCCTCCCGCGCTTTGACATCGGAGATATGCACCTCCACGGCGGGGATGGCCACGGCCTTCAGCGCGTCGAGAATGGCGATGGAGGTGTGGGTATAGGCGGCGGGGTTGATGACGATGCCGTTCACGCGGCCGTAGGCGGCCTGAATGGCGTCCACAATGGCGCCCTCGTGGTTGGACTGGAAGAGCTCGGCCTCGATGCCGTTTTCCTCGCAGGTTTGGCGGCACAGGTCGCACAATGCGGCGTAGTCCTGTCGGCCGTAGATATCCGGCTCCCGCAGACCCAGCAGATTCAGATTGGGGCCGTTGATGATGAGGAATTTCATAAAAGTGCCTCCTTGATGGCGTTGACGGCGTCCTCGAGGGGGCCGTTATTGTCGATGACATGGTCGGCGAAGCGGGCGTACAGGGGGCGGCGCACCTCATACATGGCCTCCAGCTTGCCGCTTTGCGACAGAGGACGGCCATCGGTGGGAAGTTGGGAAATATCCCGTTTCAGCCAGAAAATGGCGCTGTTCTGGTGGAGAAGGGGGTAGTTTTCTTCCCTTGTGACGCAGCCGCCGCCGGTGGCGAGGATGATGCCGCTGCGCTTGCCCAACTGTGCGATGGCCTGCGTTTCGTAGGCGCGGAAGGCGTCCTCGCCCTGCGTGGCAAAAATCTGGGGGATGGGCATGCCGGCCAGCTCCTCGATGAGGGCGTCGCTGTCGCAGACCTGGCGGCTCAGGGCGGCGCCCAAGGCGGCGGCTACGGTAGACTTGCCGCAGCCGGGCATGCCGATGAGGACGATGCTGCGCATGTCGGCGCGCAAAAGGGCTTCGATGCGGACGGTTTCGCTGTCGGGGATGGCGGTATTTTGCCAAATCTCGCTGGCCCGCTTGGCCTGGGCCGCCAACATGTGGAGGCCGCCGAAAGCGGGGATGCCCAAGGCCTCCGCCTGCAGCATGAGCGCCGTGCGCTCCGGGTTATAGATGATGTCGTACACCGCCTCGCAGGCGGGGAAGGCGGCCAGGTCGAGGGGGGATTCCCCATTGTGGGGATACATGCCCACGGGGGTGGTGTTGGCGATGATCTTGGCGTCGGCGTGGCGGGAGAGGTTCGCGTAATTGTCCTCGCCGCTGCGGGAGATGACCACCACCTCGGCGCCCAGCGCGCGCAGCACGGCCTGCACCGTGACGGATGCGCCGCCGCTGCCAAGGACGAGGGCCTTTTTGCCCTGCACGTCCGCGCCGCTTTGGCGCACGAGGCTCAAAAAGCCGTCGTAGTCGGTGTTGTCGCCGTAGAGGGTGCCGTCCGGCAGGCGCAGAATGGTGTTGACGCTGCCCAGCAGCTGCGCTGTTGGGGAAAGGCGTGCGCAGTAGGGCACCACCGCTTTTTTATAGGGGATGGTGACGTTGAGGCCGGTAAAGTCGCCGTGGAGGAGGAAGTCCTCCAGCTCGTCCGGCTCTTTTTCATAGAGGGCGTAGTCGTAGTTGCCCAGAAGTGCATGGATGGCGGGGGAGTAGGAGTGGCCCAGCGTCCGGCCCAGGAGACCGCATTTCATGGTCAAATCACCTCGCTGTAGCTGCCAAGATAGGTGAAGGACTCACAGACGGTGTCCAGCTCGCCCATCAGCTGCAGGAACTGGGGGGAGTAGACGGAGGTGTCCAGATCGAAGTAGAACATGAACTCGAAGTCCCGGTCGGGGAGGGGGCGGCTCTCCAGCTTGTTGAGGTTGATGCCCAGGGCATAGAACCGGGAGAGGAGCTTATAGAGGGAGCCCGGGCGGTGGGGCAGCACCACCATCAAGCTGGTGCGGTCCGCGCCGGGATAGATCTCCAGCTCACGGGAGATGCAGATGAAGCGGGTATAGTTATTGCCCTGATTCTGACACGAGGGGGCGAGGTTTTGGAGGCCGTAGAGCTCGGCGCAGGCCCGGGAGGAGAGGGCTGCGATATCCCGGCGGTCGGACTGGGAGACCATACGGGCGGCCTCGGCGGTGTTGGCGCAGCGCACCACGCGGATCTCGGGATGGGCCTGCAAAAAGGCGCTGCACTGGTTGATCGCCTGCTCGTGGGAGTAGACCTCGCGGATATCTTCCAATTTGACGCCGCTCTTGGCCAGGAGATTGTGATCCACCTTCAGCCGCACGCTGCGCACGATGCGGAAATTATGGCGCATCATGAGATCGTAGACCATGTTCACGCTGCCGGCGGTGCTGTTTTCCAGCGGGATGACGCCGTAGCGGCAAAGACCCTTCTCGATGGCGGCAAAGACGGCCTCGAAGTTGGAGAAATACATCACATGGGGGTGGCGGAACAGCTTCTCCGCCGCCTGCTGGGAATAGGCGCCCTCCACGCCCTGGCAGGCCACCATGGCGCTGGGGGGGAAGAGGGGCGTGGTATGGTCGATGGCGCTCTGGATGGCGTGGGTGAGGTCCTTCTCATGGCCCAGAAGGCGGGTCTGGGAGGAGCGGCTCAGCTCCATCATGAGGGAGTAGAGGCTCATGCCGTATTCCTGCAGGTCCTCGGGGAGCTGCTGGGCCACGCTCTGGAGCTTCTCCTTTTCCCGGGAGGCGTCCAGAATGGGGCGGCCATTTTCCGCTTTCCAGCGTGCCACATCCTCGCACACGCGCATGCGGCGCTCAAACAAGGAGACCATCTCCCGGTCGATTTGGTCCAGTTGGATGCGAAGTTCGTTCAGTTCCATACGTTACATCTCCTTTTTGCGCTGCAACAGTGCGTCATACACGGCGATGGCCACCGCCGCCTCCACGCAGGGCACGGCGCGGTGGACGATGCAGGGGTCGTGGCGTCCGCGGACAGTGAGGGTGGTATTCTCCATTGTGCGCAGGTCCACGGTGTCCTGCTCCATGCCGATGGAGGGGGTGGGCTTGAAGGCGGCGCGGACGATGAGGGGCTGACCCGTGGTGATGCCACCCAAAATGCCGCCGCAGTGGTTGGTGGCGGTGACGACTTTCCCATCCTCCATGCGGAAGGGGTCGTTGTGCTGACTTCCGCGGAGCTTGGCCGCCTCGAAACCGAGGCCGAACTCCACACCGCGCACGGCGGGGATACCGAAGATGGCGGAGGCGATGCGGTTTTCCATGCCGTCGAACATGGGGTCGCCGAGGCCGGCGGGCGCGCCGTCCACGATGCACTCCACGATGCCGCCCACGCTGTCGAGGCTCTCTTTCGCTGCGGCGATGCGCTGCTGCATGGCCTCGCCCGCCTCGTCGGACACGGCGGGGAAGGGCTTATGCGCTACGCTTTCGGTGAAGGGTGCGTCGTCGGTGACGTCGGCGATGGAGCGGATGCGGGCGCGGACAGTGATGCCCTCACGCGCGAGGAGCTGCAGGCAGATGCCGCCGGCGATGCACAAAGGCGCCGTCAGTCGGCCGGAGAAGTGGCCGCCGCCGGCATAGTCGCGGCTGGGGCCGTACTTCACATAGCCGGTGTAGTCGGCGTGGCCGGGGCGGGGCTTGTATTGAAGCTCATCGTAGTCACCCGAGCGGGTGTTGGTGTTGCGGATGATGGCCGTCAGCGGTGCGCCGCAGGTGACGCTGCCGGTGAGGCCGGAGAGAAATTCCGGCGCGTCGGCTTCGCGGCGGGAAGTGGAATTTTTGTCGCGGCCGGGGGCGCGTCGGTCCAGGAAGGCCTGCAGCGCCGCCATGTCGATGGGAAAACCGGCGGGCAGACCCTCCACCGTGACGCCGATGGCGGGAGAATGGGACTGACCGAAGATGGTCAGACGCAGATTTTCACCGTAAGTGCTGCTCATAAAGTTTCTCCTTTCAAGGCGGCGTAGTCTTCCCAGAAGCGGGGGTAGGATTTGGATACACATTCGCTGCCCACCACCGTGACAGGGCAGCGGGAAGCGGCCACGGCGGCAGCCATGGCGATGCGGTGGTCATTGCAGGCGTCCACCGTGCCGCCGGTGAGGGCGGCGCCGTGGATAGTAAGGCTGTCGGGGTGTTCTTCTACGCTGCCGCCTAAGCTGCGCAGCAGCGCGGCGGTGGTGGCGAGGCGGTCGGATTCCTTCAGGCGGAGGCGGGCGGCGTTCACGATGTTCGTTTCGCCTGCTCCGCAGGCGGCCACCACGCTCAAAACAGGGATGAGGTCGGGGATGGCTGCGGCGTCGATGGTGATGCCGTGGAGGGGCGCGGCGGTGACGGTGACGCTATGATCGGTTTGGGTGACAGCTGCGCCGAAGGCGCGCAGGATGTCCACAATGGCGCGGTCGCCCTGGGAAGAGTTGTTGTTGAGGCCGGTGACGGTGACGCCTTTTTCACTCAGCGCACCGGCGCACAGGAAGAAGGCGGCGTTGGACCAGTCGCCCTCCACGCTCAGTTCGTGGGGCAGGGCGAAGGTCTGACCGCCCGGGATGCGGTACGTCCAGCCGTCCTTTTGGAAGCGGATGCCGGCGAGGCGCAGGGCGTCCTCGGTCATGGCGATGTAGGCGGCGGATTCCACCTCGCCGGTGACGGTGAGGGTACTGTCGCCGCGCAGCAGGGGCAGGGCCATCAAAAGACCGGAGATGTACTGCGAGGATACGTTGCCGGGGAGGGCGTAGTCACCGGATCGCAGTTGACCCGACACCGTGAGGGTGTCGCCGTGGCGGCGGAGGGTCACGCCGTGGCGCTCCATCTCGGCGTCCAGCGGAGCGAGGGGGCGCTGGGGCAGGCGGCCTTCCATATGAAAGGTAGCCTCCGCGCCCAGAGCCGCCGCCACGGGCAGCAGGAAACGCAGGGTGGAGCCGCTCTCGCCGCAGGGGAGAACGCAGGGAGCGTCGGTGCGGCCGGGGGTCAGGCGGAGGATGCGGTCATCTTCCGTTTCTACCGCTGCGCCCAAAGCGCGGAGGCAGTGGGCGGTGGCGGTGATGTCCTTCGAGAGGCCGTCACAAGAAAGGGTGACGGGGGTCTCGCCCAGCGCGGCGCAGATCAGCAGCCGGTGGGCCTGAGACTTGGAGGCGGGGATTTTCACCGTGCCCGTGAGGGGGCCGGCGGGAAGGGCGATGTTCATACGGCACCTCCGGCGGCGAGCCAACGGGGCAGCGCCGAGGCGGCAAACATCTGGATCTCGCAGCTGCCGATGGCGCGGGGCATCACCAGCGCCACAGCGTGGCCGCGGATCTTCTTGTCGCTGAGGACGGCATCGCTGAGTTCTTCCAGCGAGTAGGGCACATGGGTGGGCAGGCCGTAGAGGGTCAAAACCTCTTCCACGGCGGCGGCATCGGAGGCGCTCATGGCGCCCATGGCAGCGGCGGCGCGGCAGATCATGGCCATGCCCATGGCCACACAGTGGCCGTGGGGGATGGAATAGTCGCTGACCGACTCAATGGCGTGGCCGAAGGTGTGGCCCAGATTCAAAAGCTGGCGAAGCCCGCGGTCAAACTCGTCCAGCACCACGAGGCTGCGCTTCATGTCCACGCAGCGGGCGATGACATGGGTCAGATCAAGGGTATCACGGTTCTCGCGGAGGTAGGCGAAAAATTCCGCATCGTCCAGCAGGCCATACTTGATGACCTCGGCGCAGCCGTCACGGAAGGTGACGGGCGGAAGGGTGGCGAGGGTATCGGTATCGCACCAGACGAGAATGGGCTGGTGGAACGCGCCCACCAGATTCTTGCCAACGGTCAGGTCCACCGCCGTCTTGCCGCCCACGGAGGAGTCCACGGCGGAGAGAAGGGTGGTGGGAATTTGCGCATAGTCCACGCCCCGCAGGTACGTGGCGGCGGCAAAGCCAACCAGATCCCCCACCACGCCGCCGCCCAGCGCCACGACAAGATCGCTGCGGGTCAGGCGGTTCTCCGCCAGAAAGGTGAGGACGGATGCATAGGTGGTGAGATTTTTGGCGCTCTCGCCGCTGGGGATAGCATAGGTGAGGGGGGTGAAGCCGCTCTCGCGCAGGCTTGCACAGACCGCCTCGCCGTAGAGGGGCAGTACCGTATCGTCGGAGATGACGGCCACGGTGCAGGCTTTGCGGAGCTTCAACAGTTCTTCGCCCAGCTGGGGGAGGAGTCCCGCGCCGATGCAGACATCGTAGGGGCGGGAGACGGCAATATGGATCCGTGTCATCGTCCGTCCACCTCCTCCTTGCGGCGGCGGCCGTCATCCAACAGGGTGACGAGGGCCGTGAGATCGTCCGCGGCCATGGCGTCGCGGTACTGCTGCAAACTGGCGATGAAGATGTCCAGCTCCGAGAGGAGATAGTCCTTGTTTTCCAAAAACAGCTCCGCCCACATGGCGGGGTTGAGCCATGCCACGCGGGTCATATCCTTATAGCTGCCGGCGGAGAATCCTTTGTGGGAGCCGGCGGTGGGGCTTTTGATATAGGCGTTGGAGACGAGGTGGGCCATCTGGGAGGTGAAGGCGATCATCTCGTCGTGCTTTTCGGCAGTGGTGACGCTGAGGCGGCCGAAACCGGCGGGGGCCAGCAGCGCCTTGACGCGGTCCAGCAGAAGGATATCGTCAAAGTCGGCGGGAACAATGACCATGGGGGCATTGTGGTAGAGGTTGGCGCGGGCATACTTGAAGCCGGAATTGTGGTTGCCGGCCATGGGATGACCGCCGAGGAACGTAAAACCGTGTGTCTTGGCCACGTCAAACAGCTGCCGGCACACAAAGCGCTTGTTGCCGCAGCAGTCGATGACGATGGGGTGGGAACCGATATGAGGGGCCATGGAGCGCACATAGTCCACCGCGGCGGCGGGGTTGATGCACACCAGTACGATGTCACACTCGCGGATATTTTCTTCTGTCAGCTCGGCGCTGACAACGCCGGAGAGCCGGGCGAAAGACAGGGTAGTGCTGTCGGTGTCAAAGCCCAGCACCTGCCAGCCTGCCTCGGCGTAGGCTTTGGCGAAGGAGCCGCCGATGAGGCCCAGACCTGCAATGCCGGCGATCATAAGGCAGTTACCTCCCGCACGCGGCGCACTTTTTCGGAAAGCTCTGCGTACTGCTCGGGACGCAGGGACTGGGCGCCGTCACAAAGGGCGTGCATGGGGTCGTTGTGCACCTCGATGATGAGGCCGTCGGCGCCGCAGGCAGCGGCGGCCAGCGCCATGGGCAGCACCAGATTGGCTCTTCCCGTGGCGTGGCTGGGGTCGACGATGATGGGCAGGTGGGTCAGCTCACGCAGCATGGGCACAGCCGCCAGATCCAGCGTGTTGCGGGTATAGTCGTCAAAGGTGCGGATGCCGCGCTCGCACAAAATCACCTGCTCGTTGCCGCCGGCCATGATGTACTCGGCGCTCATGAGAAGCTCCTTGAGGGTGTTGGCAAGGCCGCGCTTGAGGAGGATGGGCTTGCGCAGCTGACCGAGCTTCCGGAGCAGGTCAAAGTTCTGCATGTTGCGCGCGCCCACCTGGATGACGTCCACGTCCTCAAAAAGGGGCAGGTGCTCCACGGACATGATCTCCGTGACGATGGGGAGGCCGGTTTCGGCGCGGGCGATCTTCAAAAGCTCGATGCCCTCGGCCTTCAGACCCTGAAAATCGTAGGGGGAGGTGCGGGGCTTGAAGGCGCCGCCGCGCAGCAGCGTGGCACCGGCTGCCTTCACGGCCTTGGCCACGGTGACGATCTGCTCCTCAGACTCCACGGAGCAGGGACCGGCGATCATGGCGAAGTTGCCGCCGCCGACCTTGGTTTCGCCCACGGTGACGACCGTATCCTCGGGGTGGAACTTGCGGTTGCAGCACTTGAAG
The DNA here is from genome assembly GCA_015067525.1 of Oscillospiraceae bacterium. Taxonomy (GTDB): domain Bacteria; phylum Bacillota; class Clostridia; order Oscillospirales; family Oscillospiraceae; genus Vescimonas. The sequence goes on from SVMH01000025.1 coordinate 11,159, forward strand.
GGGTCACTGACGCGCTTGACGCTGTCCACGATGCCAAGGCTGGCAATGAGGTCCATATCCACATGGCCGGTGTCGCCGATGAGGCCCAGAACGGTCTGATAGTCGCCCTCAGAAATGTGAACACCCAGATTCTGGGATTTCAGCCAGTCGATGAGAGGGGCGCGCATCTCTCTGTCCACGCCGCGCTTCAAAATGACGATCATAATAGGTACCTCCGTGTATTGTAAATTTACATGAAAACAAGGGAAAAATAAAACGAAAATTTCATGCCCCAGCAGCGGAAAAGCCGGTGCTGCGCATTTTTGTTTGAAAAACAAAAAAACGGCCCCAGGTCGGATAACCTGTGCCGCATCAAAAACAGATGATAAAAACCTATTTCTGCATCACAAATTACCCTTACAGCGAAAACGCGGTAAAGTAAAAGTAATAGGATGCAAAGTAGGTCTTGTTCATAGTGGAGCCTTCTTTCCAAAACTTAACTGAAATATATATCAAATCGGGTAAAATGTCAACGGGTGGCGGCGAAGTTTTTGGCGGAAAGTGAGAATTAGTCCAAACGTATGGTACATCTGTTGACTTTCCTGCCGTGCTTGTTATAATGAACGCAAGAAAGGATACAAAAAGGGAGAAGTGTGCCCTTTTTCCTCACGAAAACCCAGAAAGGAAACTGATACTATGTCTAACATTCTCGAGCAGTCTATGGCATATCTGGCCGGATGCGACGCGGAAGTGGCCGCCTCCATGGAGCGGGAGTACGCACGCCAGAAGCGCAACATCGAGCTCATCGCCTCGGAGAACGTGGCTTCCATGGCCGTCATCGCCGCCATGGGCAGCGTGCTGACCAACAAGTACGCCGAGGGCTATCCCGGCAAGCGCTATTACGGCGGCTGCGAGTTTGTGGACGAGGTGGAGACCTTGGCCATCGAGCGCGCCAAGGCCCTGTTCGGCGCCGCTTACGCCAATGTGCAGCCCCATTCCGGCGCGCAGGCCAACCTCGCCGCTTACGCCGCTATGCTCAAGCCCGGTGAGACGCTGATGGGCATGGACCTGGCCAACGGCGGCCATCTGACCCACGGCGCCAAGGTGAACCTCAGCGGTAAGTATTACCAGAGCGTCACCTACGGCGTTGATCCCGAGACCGGCTGCATCGACTTTGATATGATCGAGGATATGGTCAAGACCCACCGCCCCCGCGTGGTGGTGGCCGGCGCTTCCGCCTATCCCCGCGCCATTGACTTCAAGACCTTCGCTGAGATCGCCCACCGCTATGACGCCTATCTCATGGTGGACATGGCCCACATCGCAGGTCTCGTGGCCGGCGGACAGCACATGAACCCCGTGCCCTACGCCGACGTGGTGACCACCACTACCCACAAGACCCTGCGCGGCCCCCGCGGCGGTATGATCCTCACCAACAGCGAGGAGCTGAATAAGAAGATCAACAGCGCCGTGTTCCCCGGCTCTCAGGGCGGCCCCCTGATGCACGTCATCGCCGGCAAGGCCGTGTGCCTGAAGGAAGCCGCGTCTCCCGAGTTTGCCAAGTACGCCCACGACGTGGTGGCCAACGCCGCGGCTCTCGCCGAGAGCCTGCGCGCTCACGGCTTTGACATGGTCTCCGGCGGCACCGACAACCATCTGGTGCTGGTGGATCTGCGCCGTAAGGGCATCACCGGCCGCGAACTGCAGGACAAGCTGGACACGGTGAACATCACCCTCAACAAGAACGCCATCCCCAACGACCCCCAGAAGCCCGGCATCACCAGCGGCGTGCGCATCGGCACCCCCGTGGTCACCACCCGCGGCTTTGTGGCCAGTGAGATGGAGGAGATCGTGGAGTGCATCGATCTGGTGTGCGCCGACTATGACGCGAACCGCGCCAAGGTCATCGACAAGGTGGCGGGGCTCATTGAAAAGCATCCGATTTATTGAGAATGACAGCGAAAGCCGCTCCGCAAGGGGCGGCTTTTTGTTGTGCGGAGAGGGAGAATTAAGAATTAACAATTAAGAATTAAGGCGGCGCGCCGGGGTAGCGAGGGCGTGTTCTTCTCGCTGACGCTTACGACGCTCCCTGCGGAGAAGAGTCGTGTCCAGTCTCCGACGGCATACTTTTGTCAAGAGCGACAAAAGTATGCAAAACCGCCCTTTGAAACCCATGGTTTCAAAACTTCCTTCCCGCGGAGAATAGCTCGGTTTGCGAAGGCTTCTACCGCGCGGCAAAATTAGCGTGTGGAAACTTCCCCTAAATGCTGCATGGTCTCTTCGTCTCCCTCGCTCGTCCGCTTACCCGTTCAAAATGTAGAACACGGTACTCCTACATTTTTGAGCGGGGCGGCAGCAAAAGTAAGCGCAGAGGCCATACCTGATTTGCACCAAAACGCTGATTTCAAAACAAAAAGCAAGGCGTTCTTCGTGCCTAAAACCGCCGCCCGAAGGAGGTCAAGGAACCATCGGTTCCTTGCGGCGCTTCTTTGGTGACTTTCTTTCGCTGGTGAAAGAAAGTTACCCGTCGGAGACAGGACAAGCCGTCACTGTCGTAGGGAGTCCGTGAGCGCAAGCGGGATGCAGCGGGTCATCGCGCCCCTCTTTACATTTTCGGCGAAGTCTTTTATAATTTGGATAAAAAACAAGAAACAGCAAGGAGGACGAACCATGGACCTCTACTGTCTGGGTGACAGCCTGACCTTTGGATACGGCGTGAAGCCGCAGCAGCGCTGGATCGCGCTGGCCTCCGGTGAGGGGCGTACGCTCCACAACCACGGCGTCTGCGGTGACACCACCGGCGGCATGCTGGTGCGCCTGCACACCGGGCTGCTGCCGATTCTGCGGCGTGAGGGCGGCTGGGTACTGCTGTGCGGCGGCGACAACGACATTTTCTACAGCGGCTGTGCCTCGGCGGCGCGCAGCAACATGGGCGCCATGGTGCATCAGCTGCTGGGTCTGGGCGTGCGGCCCATTCTGGCCTCGCCCATCCCCGTGTGCGCCGAGGACGCGCCGAAGAGCTGGGGCGGCGTGGTGGATTTCCGCGCTGCGGCGGCGGAAGTGGCGCGGTACCGCGACTGGTGCCGCGACTTTGCGGCGGCTTTCGGCCTGCCCTTTGTGGACTTTTACGCCGACTTCGTGGCGGAAGACGGCGCGGTGCGGCGGGAACTGTATCTCGACGGCATGCACCCCACGGCGGAGGGCCACGCCCTGATGGCCGCGCGGCTGCGTGCGGTACTGGAGGAGTTGGCATGAAAACACTTGGCTGGCTGGATGTGCAGAGCACAGACGCCGCGCGGAATCTGGCGCTGGAGCAGTATGTGTTTGACGCCCTGCCCCGCGACCGGGACTATCTCCTTTTGTGGCGCAACGAAAACGCCGTCATCATCGGCAAGCACCAGAACACGGCGGCGGAGATCAACGCCGCGGCGGTGGAAGAGCAGGGCGTGCAGGTGGTGCGGCGGCTCTCGGGCGGCGGCGCGGTATACCACGATCTGGGCAACCTCAACTTCACCTTCATCACCGACGCGCCTGCGGACGGCGATCTGGACTTCGGCCGGTTCTGCCGACCGGTGGTGGCGCTGCTGCAGCGATTGGGCGTGGAGGCGGAGCTCTCGGGCCGCAACGACATGACCATCGCGGGGCAGAAGTTCTCCGGCAACGCCCAGTACATGCGGCAAGGCCGCGTCATGCACCACGGCACCATCCTCTTTGACAGCGATCTGGAGGCGGTGGCACGGGTGCTGCAGTCCCATCCCGAGAAGTTTCAGGGCAAGGCCACCCGCTCGGTGCGCAGCCGCGTGACCAACGTGCGGCCCCATCTGCGTGAGGATATGGAACTGGCGGCTTTCCGCGCCGCGCTGCTTTCTTCTTTGCTGGCGGATGTGCCCCACGAGAAAGTGGTGCTGACCGAGGCGGACGAGGCGGCCATCGACGCGCTGCGCCGTGAGCGCTACGCCACCTGGGAGTGGAACTACGGCTACTCTCCCGCCTGCACGGCGGTGAAAGCGGCGCGCATCCCGGGCTGCGGCAGCGTGGAAGCCCATCTGGATATCGAAGAGGGCATCATTCAAAAGATCACTTTTACCGGCGACTTTTTCAGCCCCCACGGCGTGGAACGCCTCGCGGAGCATCTGCGCGGCGTGCGGTTGGAGCATGGTGCGCTGACGGAAGTGTTGGCGGATTTTGACGTGAAAAGCTGCATCGCAGGTTTGCGTGTGGAAGCATTGACGGAACTTTTGTGCCATTAAAAGGAGGAAAACAGCATGAATCCTTTGTATATTTCGGCCTATGTGGTGAATTTTGAAGATTACGCGACGCTGGCGGACTGGTGCCGCACGGCGCCGGTGGCCGGTGTGGGCCCTGAGCTGGCGGCCGGCTGGAAAGCGCCGGATTTCTACGAGAACCTGCAGGCAAACGCCCAGCGCTTCATGGACATGAGCGTGACGTTCCACGCACCCTTTGTGGATCTGGCCTGCGAAGAGGGCAGCGCCGCAGAGGAGGACGCACGGCGTCAGCTGGAAACGGCTTTTGCCCTGTACCGCCAGTTTGACGCCTGCAGCATGGTGATCCACACCCACGAGGGTGCGCCGGAGGGCGACTTTGACGCGGCGCGGCAGCGCAGCACGCAGCGGCTGCTGGCGCTGGGTGAGGCGGCGCGGAAAGCGGGCGTGAGCCTTACGGTGGAGAATGTGGGCTTCCCCGACCGCGGCACCTATCTCTACGATCTCGAGCAGTTCTGCGCTCTCTTTGACACCCTGCCCGAGGACATGGGCTGCCTCATCGACACCGGCCACGCCCTGCGCAACAGCTGGGACATGCCCGCCCTCATCCGCCGCCTCGGCACGCGGATCCGCGGCTACCACATCCACACCAACAACGGTGTGCGCGATCTCCACTGGCCCATCTATCACGCCGAGAGCCGCCTGACGCGGGCGCAGATGGATGAGATTTTGGACACCATCGCCGCCGTGACCCCCGACGCCCACATCATTCTGGAGTACAGCCCCACCTGCGGCGTGACGCGGGAGATCATGCACGCGGACATCGCCGCCATCGCCGCCAAGTGCGGCAAATAAAAAAGGAGCGAACGACTATGAAAAAAATCGCCGTCATCACCGGTGCGTCCAGCGGTATGGGCCGCCGTTTTGCCGAAACTGTCAACGAGTGGGGTCAGTTTGACGAGGTGTGGTGCATTGCGCGCCGCGCCGACCGGCTGGAGGAGCTGAAAGCCACCGTTCCCTTCCCCGTGAAGGGCATCTCCCTCGACCTCACCGACCGGCAGAGCTTCGCCGCCTACGCTGAGCTTTTGAAGGCCGAAGAGGTGGAGGTGGGCCTGCTGGTGAATGCCAGCGGCTTTGGTAAGTTCTGCGCCGCCATGGATACGCCTCTGGAGGTGAATCTGAACATGGTGGACCTGAACTGCCAGGCCCTGATGGCTCTGTGCCAGCTGACGGTGCCCTATATGGGCGCGGGCGGACGGATCATCAACATCGCCTCCGTGGCCGCCGACCAGCCCATCCCCTACATCAACGTCTACGCCGCCACCAAGGCTTTCGTGCTGCGCTACAGCCGCGCCCTGAACCGGGAGCTGAAAAGCCGTGGCATCGGCGTCACCGCCGTGTGTCCCTTCTGGACCAAGACGGAGTTCTTCGGCCGCGCTATCGACGCGGAGGAGGAACCGGTGGTGAAGAAGTACATCGCCATGTATGAGCCCGACCAGATCGTGTTCCGTGCCTGGCGGGACGCCAAGCAGGGGAAAGACGTGAGCCGCTACGGATTCAAGGCGCGCAGCCAGTCGCTGCTGACCAAAATCGTGCCCCACAGCATCGTGATGGATGTGTGGATGAATCAACAATCGCTGAAGTGAACATGAGAAACCCCCGCTGTGAGGTCACAGCGGGGGGATTTTTTATTTCTTTTTCCACCGTTTGACGGTGTCCAGGAAGTTCTCGTGCTCCACATTCCGGGGCTCATAGCGGCAGACCCAGCAGGCGAACTGGAACATGCTGGCCTGCAGCACCAGCACCGCTACGCTGCCAAGGCCAAAGGGAGCGCCCAGCAGCGCGCCCACGGCGAGAGCCGCCGCTTCCAGCAGGAATTTCACGAGGCCGATGGGGGCTTTCGGCATCTTGCGGCCCAGGATCACCATCAGCGTATCCCGGGGCCCGCAGCCCAGGGCCGGCTTCATGTACAGCACCAGCGCGAAGCTGAGCACCAGCTGGGCGCACAGGGTATACACCATGCCCCAGACCATGTTGGGCGCGGCGGGGAAATCGGCCAGCAGCGCCAGAAAGAGGTCGGAGAAGGCGGGGATCAGCAGGAAATTCAGCAGCGTGCCGAAGCCCAGCTTGCCGCGGCCCACAATGTCGATGAGGATGATGACGCAGCTGATGAGCATGGTGGCGGTGCCGAAGCTGACCGCGGTGGTGCCGGAGATGCCCAGCGCCAGCGTGTTCCACGCGTTGGTGCCCACCTCGCCGGCCTTGACGGAGAACACGTTGCCAAAGCCGTACAGGGCGAGGCCCGCCACGCAGAGAAAAACGCGCTTGGAGTATTCACGGATCATAGGTTGCGTTCCTTTTTTGTGTCGATTTGGCGTATTTTGCCGCATTTGAGTATAGCACAGGGGGCGCGGGGCGGTCAAGGGGGAGTATGATCGACCGTAATAAAATTATGTAAACCTGCGAGAATGGGAGAGAGGGATCTTTCGCTTTGGGGGGAGGAAAGGGAGCACGGGGAGACAATTTTTTGTAAAGGAAACTTGACAAAAGCCGTGGTGTGTAGTAGACTGAAGATGTAAAGGAAACTTGACAAGGAGGCGTTTGCATGAAAAATAAAGTGGAAGCGCTGCGCAAGGAGCGGGGGCTGAGTCAGGAGGCGTTTGCCCGGGCGCTGCGGGTGTCGCGCCAGACGGTCAGCGCCATTGAGACGGGGAAATACAATCCCTCGCTGGATCTGGCATTTGCCATCGCGGCGCTGTTTGACAGGAAGATCGAGGACATTTTCATCTATGAGGGAGGTATGGGATATGAAGCGTAATCATTGGTTGATCGCGGCGGCCTATCTGCTGGCGGGTGCGGCGGCTTTGACAGCGGCGCTGCTGACGGAGACGAAGCTGGACGGTATCTTCTTCGGTTTGGCCGGTGCGGGTCTTGGGCCGGGACTGGTGCTGCTGGGGCAGTGCTTCTATCGCCGCAAGCCGGAGCGCGCACAGGCCTATGAAGAGGAACAGGAGCTCCAGCGCATCGACCGGGAGGACGAGTTTAAGGAGATGCTCCGCGGCAAGGCGGCGCGGCAGCTCTGCAGCTTCCATCTGCTGGTGACCGTCCTTGCCATGGTGGTGTTCACTATATTGGGCAGCTTCGAGCTGGTGGAGGGCAGCCGCACGGTAGTGCTGTATTTGGGCGGCTATCTGGCGCTGCAGCTGGTGGCCGCCACGGTGGTCTACGACCGGCTTTTGAAGAAGTATACGGAATAAAGAAAGACCGTGCATCGGATGATGCACGGTCTTTTGCGTTTATGTGAGGAAATTACGATTCCACCGTGTACTGCACGCCTTCGTGGTCGATGGGGAGGCTGAGGAGCTGCCAGTTATTGGGCAGGGCGCCCAGCTTGGGCTCCATCTCGGCGTCGAAGCCCTCGTCCATGGAAAGGCAGAGGAGGGTGGGGCCGGCGCCGGAGATGCAGAAGGCCAGAGCGCCGCTCTCCAGCGCCCGGGCGCGCAGCTCTTCGTAGCCGGGGATGAGGGGGGCGCGGTAGGGCTGGTGCAGGCGGTCCACGAGAGCCGTGCGGATGAGGTCCTCGTTGCCCTCTTCCAGACTCTTCAAGAGCACCGCTGCGCGGGAGATATTGAAGATGGCGTCGGCGAAGGGCACGCTCTTGGGCAGCACGCTGCGGGCCAGGTGGGTGGAGAGCTCAAAGTCGGGGATGAGAGCCGTGAAGCGCAGGGACTTATGCAGGTTATACCGCACGGCGAGGGGGCGGTGGGCCTCCACATAGGAGGTGACGAGGCCGCCCAAGAGGGCGGGGGCCAGGTTATCGGGGTGGCCCTCCAGCTCCACGCACACGGCAAGGAGGTCCAGACGGCTCAGGGGGCTGCCGTGGATCACATTGGCGGCCACGGCACCGGCCACGATGAGGGAGGAGGAAGAGCCGAGACCGCGGCAGATGGGGATCTCATTTTCCGTGATGGCCACGTACAGGCCCGGCATGGGCAGGTGCAGGGCGTTCATCACGGCGCGGTAGCCAACGACCACCAGATTGCCCTCGTTGCAGAAGACGGACTCGAAGCCCTCGAAGGACAGGCCGGAGGGCTGCTCCTCGATCTTAAAGGTGTTATACAGCTGGAATGCGCAGCCGAAGGTATCAAAGCCGGGGCCGATATTGGCGGTGGTTGCGGGAACGCGGACGGTTACCATTGCTTTTCGCCTACCTTTCTCAAAACGTAAGAGAGCATATCTTCCTTGTCGATGACGTCGGTGTGCCGCACCGGCATTTCGCGCAGGGCGGCCAGATTCTTGGGGATGGGCACGCCGGTGAGGGCGTGGAGCTGGTCGAGAGCCGCGAACTCGTCGGCATCGGGCTCCTGTCCCAGAGCGGAGAGCACGGCGGCGGGGAACTTATAGGGCGAGGCGGTGGACAGCACCACCACAGGGGCGTCGTCTTGACGGGAAGCCATGAACTGCTCGCTGACGCACCATGCCACGGCGGTGTGGGGGTCCATGAGATAGCCCTGCTCGCGCCAGACGGTCTCGATGGCGTCGGCGGCGTCCTCGTCGCTGGCGCAGCCGCAGGCGAACTCGGCGCGGAGCTTTTGGAGCAGCGTTTCGTTCACGCGGTAGACGCCGTGCTCCTTCAGCTCGCGCATGCGGTCGGCCACGTACTCGTTATCGCAGCCGCACAGCAGGTACAAAAGACGCTCCAGATTGCTGGACACCAGAATGTCCATGGAGGGGGAGGTGGTCTTATGGAAGGGGCGGCGCTTATCGTACACGCCGGTTTCGATGAAGTCGGTGAGGACGTTGTTGGCGTTGGAGGCGCACACCAGCTTGCCCACGGGCAGGCCTAAGAGCTTGGCAAAGTAGCCGGCCAGAATGTCGCCGAAGTTGCCGGTGGGCACCACGTAGTGCACCGGCTGGCCTGCTTTGATGCGACCGGCATTCACCAGATCGGCGTAGGCCTTGAAATAGTACACGATCTGGGGCACCAGACGGCCGATGTTGATGGAGTTGGCGGAGGACAGACGGGCACCGTCCAGATCGCGGCCGGCGCAGGCGGCGAAGATATTCTTCACGCCGGTCTGGGCATCGTCAAAGTTGCCGCGCACGGCGCATACGCACACGTTATCGCCCACCTGCGTGGTCATCTGTGCTTGCTGCACGGGGCTGACGCCGCCGTGGGGATAGAAGACGATGATCTTCGTGCCGGGCACATCGTGGAAGCCCTCCAGCGCGGCCTTGCCGGTATCGCCGCTGGTGGCGGTGAGGATGACGGTGTCGCCGCTCTCGCCCTCCACATCCTTGGCGGCGGTGATGAGGCGGGGCAGCAGGCTCAGCGCCACATCCTTGAAGGCGCTGGTGGGGCCGCGGAACAGCTCCAGCACGTGGCGGTCACCTACGGACACGGTGGGGGTCAGCTCATCCGTTTCGAACTTGCCCGCGTAGCCGCTTTTCACCAGCGCGCTCATATCCGCGAACTCCGGCAGCAGGGCCGAGAGGATCTCTGCGGACATGGACATGGTGTCTTTTTCCAGCAGGCTGCGCCAGTCAAAGTCCAGCGCCTCCATGTGGTCGAGCATGTAAAGACCACCGTCGGGGGCGATGCCGTCCAGCACGGCACGGGTGGAGGAGGCGGCAAGGCGATGGTCGCGTGTGCTTTGATAGATCATACAAGTTGCTCCATTCTTTTTCTTGCATTTTGCATAAATATATGATACTATGTCCCTAAAGAAAAAGCAAGTGTTTTTCTCTGGCGGACAGATGGTAGCCGTAGAAAGACCCTTGCAGGCCCCCAAAAACGGGCCGAAAGGCGCCGGACAAGGCGCCAAGCAAGCAGGAAGGAAAGAGAGAAAGATGTTGAAAGTACTCAAATTCGGCGGCTCGTCCATGGCCGATGCTGTGCAGTTTGCAAAAGTAAAAGCCATTGTGGAGGCCGATCCCATGCGCTGCTGCGTGGTGGTGTCCGCCGCCGGCAAGCGGTATAAGAGCGACCACAAGGTCACCGACCTTTTGTATCTGTGTCATGCACACCTGAAGTATGGCGTCAGCTGCGACGGCATTTTTGACATGATCCGCCAGCGCTATCTGGAGATCCGGGACGATCTGGGTCTGACCACCGATCTGGAAAGTGAGTTCGACGCGCTGCGCCAGAAGATGGATAAGGGCATCTCGCAGGACGAGCTGGTGTCCCGTGGCGAGTACTTCGCGGCCCGCCTGATGGCAGACTTCCTGGGCTTCCATTTCGTGGACGCCGCCGAGTGGCTGGTGTTCAATTTGGACGGCTCGGTCAACGAGGAAGTGAGCTACCAGAACCTGCGCTGCGCCGCTGCCGGACGCAAGATCGTGATCCCCGGCTTCTACGGCGCCATGCCCGACGGCACCATCAAGACCTTCAGCCGCGGCGGCAGCGACATCACCGGTGCGCTGGCAGCTGCCGCGCTGGACGCCGCCGTATATGAGAACTGGACGGACGTGTCCGGCTTCCTGATGGCCGACCCCAAGATCGTGAAAGACCCCCTGCCCATCGAGCGCATCACCTACGGTGAGCTGCGTGAGCTGAGCTACATCGGCGCACAGGTGCTCCACGAGGGCACCATCTTCCCCGTGCGCAAGAAGGGCATCCCCCTGAACGTGCGCAACACCAACCAGCCCGACCATCCCGGCACCATCATCCGCGAGACCTTCGATGACGAGGGCGAGCAGCAGCACGGAATGATCACCGGTATCGCCGGACGCAAGAACTACACCGCCATCTCCATCACCAAGATCGGCCTGACTTCCGAGGTGGGTCTGCTGCGCAACCTGCTGGACATCGTGGCCAAGTACAATGTCTCCGTTGAGTATCTGCCCAGCGGCATTGACTACGTGTCTCTGGTGGTGGAGGCCGAGGACGTGCAGGCCTGCCTCTATCAGCTCCTGGGCGAGCTGGAGCGGGAGATCCGCCCCGACAGCATTCAGGTGGTGGAGAATCTGGCCGTTCTGGCCGCCGTGGGCCGCCGCATGGCCTTTACCCCCGGCATCTCCGGCAAGATCTTCGGCGCGCTGGGCGCCGCCGGCATCAACGTGCGCATGATCATGCAGGGTCTGGCTGAGCTGAATATGATCATCGGCGTGGAGAACAAGGACTACGACAACGCCGTGCGTGTGCTGTACGACAGCTTTATGAAGTAAGGAGGACAATCTCATGAAGAAAGTGAAAGTTGCCATTCTCGGCGCCACCGGTGCGGTGGGCCGTGAGATGATGAAGATTTTGGCTGAGCGTGATTTCCCCGTTTCCGAGCTGCATCTGCTGGCCAGCCCCCGGTCCGTGGGTCAGAAGGTGGAGTGGCAGGGTCAGGAACTCACCGTGGAGCTGGCCTGCGACGAGGCCTTTGAGGGTATGGACATCGTGCTGGGCGCCGCGGAGAACGACATTGCCGAGCGCTTCGCCCCCGCCATTGTCAAGGCCGGCGCCGTGTTCGTGGATAACTCCAGCGCCTTCCGTCTGGACCCCAACGTGCCTTTGGTGGTGCCGGAGATCAATCCTCAGGACGCGCTGAACCACAAGGGCATCATTTCCAACCCCAACTGCACCACCATCATTTCTCTGGTGGCCGTCAACGCCCTCAACGCTGCCAGCCCCATCGAGGCCATGGTGGCCTCCAGCTATCAGGCCACCTCCGGCGCCGGTGCTGCCGGCCCCGTGGAGCTGATGGAGCAGGTGGACGCCCTGCGTGAGGGCCGCAAGCCCGAGATCAAGGTCTTCCAGCACCAGATCGCCTTCAACGTCATTCCCCAGATCGGCGGCGAGGCCTTTGAGGGCTACACCTCCGAGGAGATGAAGCTGCAGAACGAGGGCCGCAAGATCATGCATCTGCCCCAGCTGAAGGTCAGCTGCACCTGCGTGCGCGTGCCAGTAGTGCGCAGCCACAGCGTGTCCATCGTAGTGAAGACGAAGGAGAAGGTCAGCGTGGAGCGTGCCCGCGAGCTCATCGCCGCCGCCCCCGGCTGTAAGCTGGTGGACGACCTGAAGAACAAGGTCTATCCCATGCCGCTGGACACCAGCGATCAGGACATCGTGTTCGTTGGCCGCATCCGCGAGGATCTCACCAGCGACAACGGCCTGAACATCTGGTGCTGCGGCGATCAGGTCCGCAAGGGCGCCGCCACCAACGCCGTGCAGATCGCAGAGCTGCTGGTGAAGTAATTGAATTACCAAGAGAAGAGCCGTTTCCTCAGGGAAACGGCTCTTTTTTGTGCGCCAAATTTGAGGGTTGACGGTAATTAAATTATGTAAACTTACGATATGGGGGGCAAATTTGAGGGGGGAAGTAACAGGTAGTGTCAGATCCTGTCGGCGCCATCACCCAAAAGTGAAACAGACTTTGCACGGTTCCGTGCAAAAAAGCGGCGCGGGCGGGGGAGGGATAGGGGGCGGTTTTTCCTTCCGCGCATACAATGGGAGGAAACGGCTGCTCTCCATCTGCAAAAGGAGGAGAAAAACTATGGAATTTGGAATGGCAGGCGTGGCGGCCATTACCGTCATCGCCTACACCGTGGGCCTTCTGGTCAAGGCCTTCGGCTGGAACAGCAAGTGGATCCCCGTGATCTGCGCCGCGGTGGGCGGCGCGCTGGGCGTGCTGGGCATGTTCTGTATGCCCGATTTCCCCGCGCAGGACAGCATCACCGCCTGCGCCGTGGGCATCGTCAGCGGTCTTGCCGCCACGGGCATGGACCAGATGGTCAAGCAGCTGTGGGAAGGAGACGAAACTGATGGCTAAGGTCTATCTCTCGCCGGCGTACCACTACTTTAACCGCTGTGCCGTGTCCGGCTGTGACGAGACCACCCATAACAACCTCTATCTCGACGAGCTGGAGCCGTATCTGACCGCCTGCGGCATCGAATACCGCCGCGGCGCGCGCCGCGTGCCCCGCTCCGGCGAGAGCGGCAACGCGCTGATGTACGCCGCCGTCCGCGAATCCGACGCGTGGGGTGCGGATGTGCACTATGTCAGCCACACCAACGCCTATGACGGCTCGGTCACCGGCTATCGGCCCATGATCTATCCCGGCAGCAGCCGCGGTGAGAAGCTGGCCGCTGCTATGATCGCCCAGCGCCGCAAGGTCTATGACGGCCCCATCTCGCTGGTGCGCCGCGCCGATCTCTACGAGCTGCGGGTGCCCAAGGCGGCCTCCTACTACGAAGAGCACGTCTTCCACGACAACAGCGAGGACGCGGCGTGGTTCCACGCCAACCTCCGCGCCGTGGCCGAGAGCGCGGCCAGAGGCCTGTGCGACTATTTCGGCATCCCCTTTGTGGATCCCTACGCCGAGGAAGAGACTGCGCGGGACATGGCCGCGGTGGAGCTGCCGGTGCTGCGCAGGGGCGACAGGGGCGCGGCTGTCCGCGCCGCCATGGCAGTGCTGCGGGACGGCGGCTGGTACGCCGCCGCACTGGCGGCCGGTGACGATGTGTTCGGCCCCCAGATGGACGCGGCGGTGCGCCGACTGCAGAAGGCCCGCGGCCTGACGGTGGACGGCATCGTGGGAAGCGACACGTGGAGCGCTCTGCTGGGCAGCTGAGAAAAGAGAAGCACCCCTACAAGGGGTGCTTCTTGTTTTGTGAAGAATTTATAAACTTTTAGCGCGTATTAACGAGTATTTTTCGCAGAAAAGGCGCAATTGAACAATATTTTAACGTGCAACGGAGGGCGTAACACCGTATAATGGAAGGGAAGAATGAGAGAGGAGGAGCGCTATGGCAAAGACGAAGCTGGGCCAGTGGTGGGAAGACCTGATGGCTGTTTTGGCTGCATGGCCGGATAAACCCAAGAAATGAAAACGCAGCAGAAAAGCTCCCCCGATCCGTTCGGGGGAGCTTTTTTTAAGAATACAAACAGTTTTTTTAGCCGATACCGCCCCAGGCGATACCCATGATGAGGACGAAAAGGGTCACGCCGCAGAACACGTACTTGGCAGCGCCTTCAAACCACTTGCCCAGAGGCTTGGCGGCGCCCTCCTCGGCCTTGGCGCGGGCGAACTTCATGCCGCAGACCCAGAAGATCATGATGCCGGCCATCAGTGCGCCCAGCGGGCACAGGTAGATGGAGCAGATATCCATCCAGCCGCTGACGATGCCCTCGATGCACAGGCCAACGGCGGTGCCGATGACGGCCACGATACCAACGGCCTTGACGCGGCCCAGACCGAAGAAGGTCTGCAGCGCTTCCACCGGCGTTTCAAAGAGGTTGACAAGGCTGGTCAGCGCGGCGAACAGCACGGCAAGGAAAAAGATGATCATAAACACATTGCCGCCGGGCATCTGCTTGAACACCTCGGGCATGGTGATGAACATCAGGGGAGGGCCGGAGGCGGGGTCGAGACCGTAGGCAAACACGGCGGGCATGATGACAAAGGCGGCCAGGAGCGCGGCCAGCGTATCAAACAGGGCGATGGTGCGGGCGGACTTGGGGATGTCCTGATCCTTCTTCAGGTACGAACCGTACACCACCGTGCCGGTGCCAGCCAGAGACAGGGAGAAGAAGGACTGGCCCAGCGCGTAGACCCACGTCTGGGGCTTGAGAAGGTAGCTCCAGTCGGGGATCAGCAGGTAGCGGTAGCCGTCCATGGCGCCTTCCAGCGTGCCCACGCGGACAGCGAGGATGAGGAACATGATGTAAAAGAGGGGGATCATGACCTTGTTGAGCTTTTCAATACCGCTCTGGATGCCCAGAATCATGACGGCGAAGGTGATGCCAAGGCCCAGCAGGTGCCAGCCCACGGCACCGAAATGGGAGGCGGTGGCGCCGAAGTAAGCGCCGCTGCTCTCGGCGGCCAGAACAGAGCCGGTGAGGGAGCCAAAGAGGAACTTCAGGATCCATGCCACCACCACACTGTAGCCGATGGCCAGAGCCAGACCGCCCAGCACCGGCACAACAGCCAGCAGCGTGCCGGGCTTCTTACCCCAGCCGCGCTGCTCGGTGGCCTTGCCGAAGGCGCCCAGCGTGCCGCTTTCCATGCTGCGGCCCAGCGTCATCTCACCGATGAGGCCGGTGTGGCCCAGCAGAATGACGCAGATGATGTAGGGGATCAAAAAGGCGGCGCCGCCCAGCTGACCGAGACGGTAGGGGAACATCCAGATGTTGCCCATACCCACCGCCGAGCCGATGCAGGCCAGACGGAAGCCCCACTTTGTCGCGAAGGTATCGCGGGAGAGGGAGTTGTTCTTTTTCATGGTGATTTTCCTCACAAAACACAAAAGTTATTATATAGGATAGCACAAATGGGGCAAAAGGGCAAGTGCGGCTTGGTGGAAAAGGGGTGGGTTGACGATAATAAAGTTATGTAAACCTGCGGAAATCGGAAGAACAACGGTTTTTGGTGCGGTGGGGGGAGGCGCTGGGCGGGGGGG
>SVMH01000026.1 GCA_015067525.1 Oscillospiraceae bacterium
CCTTCTCTCCGAGGCCTGCCGCGAAGAGAAGGCTCCCGTGATCCTGCAGGTTTCCAAGGGCGCCCGTGCTTACGCCAACCACACCTATCTGGTGAAGCTGGTGGAGGCTGCTATTCTGGAATGCCCCGAGATCCCTGTGGCTCTGCATCTGGACCACGGCGACAGCTTTGAGACCTGCAAATCCTGCATCGACGGCGGCTTCACTTCCGTGATGATCGACGCTTCTTCCCAGTCTTTTGAGGAGAATATCGCCATCACCAAGAAGGTCGTTGAATACGCACACGATCACGGTGTTGTGGTCGAGGCTGAGCTGGGCTCTCTGGCCGGCATTGAGGATGAGGTCAACGTGTCTGCTGAGGCCGCTTCCTACACCCGCCCCGAAGAGGTGGAGGAGTTCGTCTCCCGTACCGGCTGCGACTCTCTGGCCATCGCCATCGGCACCAGCCACGGCGCTTACAAGTTCACCCCCGAGCAGTGCACCGTGAATGAGCAGGGCATTCTGGTTCCTCCCGCTCTGCGTTTCGACGTGCTGGAAGAGGTGACCCGCCGTCTGCCCGGTTTCCCCATCGTTCTGCACGGTTCTTCTTCCGTTCCCCAGAACTATGTGGCTATGGTCAACGCCAACGGCGGCAAGATGCCCAATGCCATCGGCGTGCCCGAGGAGCAGCTGCGCAAGGCCGCTGCCATGTCCGTGTGCAAGATCAACATCGACTCCGACCTGCGTCTGGCCATGACCGGTACCATCCGTCAGTACTTCAACGAGCATCCCGATCATTTCGATCCCCGTCAGTATCTGAAACCCGCCCGCGCCAACATCAAGGAACTGGTTCGTCACAAGCTGATCCACGTTCTGGGCTGCGCCGGCAAGGCCTGATCCGTTTCCAAACAAAAAGAGAGCCGCAGTCGCGGCTCTCTTTTTTATGTAGCAAATTTACTTCAGCAGGCTGCCCAGCAGATCGCCGATGATCTCGGCAGTACCGTTGGACTTCTTGGAGGACTTCTTGGAAGAAGTGCCGCCCAGCAGGCCGCCGATGATGTCGCCCACATCCACGTTCTTGATCAGGCTGGCAGCGATAGCGCCCAGAGCGCTGTCGTCATCATCGTCGTTGTCCTTCTGGCCCAACAGGCTCATCAGCAGGGGAGCGGCAGCAGCCAGAACGTTGCTGGTGGTCTTGGTGTTGGTGCCGGCCTTCTTGGCAATGCTCTTCACAGCGCTGTCGTCGCTGCCCAGCAGGTGGGCAATGATCTTGCTGCCGTCTTCCAGATCGACCTTATCCAGGAAGGAGGCCACATCGGAAGTGTCATCTTTACCGTGGGAAGCCAGAGCCTTGGAGAAACCTGCAGCGGTGCTCTCATCCTCGGCCTGTGCCTTGGCGCCGTTGAGCAGGGCAGGGAGGGCTGCAGACAGGATGCTGGTAACATCGCTGCTGCTGGACTTGGTGGTCTTGCTGACGCCGCTGATGCTGTCGCTGCTCAGCAGGGTACCGATGAGGGAACTAATATCCATGATTTTCTCTCCGTTTCGTAAATTTATGCAGGGGAAGATTAATGTGTTTATTATGCTACAGCGAAACAAAAAAGTCAACGCATCTGCGGAAATTGAGCGAAAAAAGAAAAATTGCCTATTGTGTTAAAAAATATTTCAGGTATAATAGATGCTGTGATAATACTCACAAACCGTGTTTGAAATGGAGGAACCCAATATGGCAGAAAAGAAGACCAAGAAGTATGTCGCCGCTGACAGCGGTCAGCAGACTGCCGCCCCCGAAAAGAAGGAAAGAAAAGTGAAACAGGCTGCCCCCGTTGGCAACGCCAAGGGCCTGCGCATCGGCGCTGTGGTGCTGTGGGTGCTGGCTATCGTGATGGAAGTGCTGGCTCTGCTGGTGGTGATCGGCAAGATCAACCTGAAGTTCATGCCCACTCTCTATCAGCTGATCGCTTTCCTGGTGCTGGATCTGGCCTTTGTGATCATCGGCGCCCAGCTGTGGAAGAAGGCAAACCACATTGACCCCGTTTCCGAGGCCAACAAATTCAAGTTCTGGCTGTGGAACAACATGGGCGTCATCGTTTGCGTGGTGGCTTTCGTACCCATCATCATCCTGATGCTGACCAACAAGAATCTGGACAAGAAGACCAAGACCATTGCTACCGTGGTTGCCATCATCGCTCTGCTGATCGGCGGCGTTTGCAGCTACGACTTTAACCCTGTGTCTGAAGAGCAGCAGCAGGCTGCCATCAGCGCCGTGACGGGCGACGTGTTCTGGTCTCCCTTCGGCAAAGTGTATCACACCCATGACGACTGCCAGGCTCTCAACCAGAGCGATACGCTGACCTACGGCACCGTGGAAGAGGCCATCGCTGCCAACCGCACCCGTCTGTGCTCTTTCTGTGCCAAAAACGACAACATTACCGGCGTCGTAACTGACGGAGCAGGGGAATAACCCTTCATACTACATAAAAAATAGACCGGACGCTTGTCCGGTCTATTTTTTATGCTTGGATTCAGACGGTAGCCTTGATCTTGGCAGCGATCTGATCGGCGGTCAGGCCATACTCGCGCAGAACATCCAGCGCTTTGCCGGACTGGCCAAACTGATCGTTGATGCCGATCTTCAGGAACTTGCAGCAGACCTTGCCCATCAGCACATCTGCCACGGCGTCACCCAGACCGCCGATGGTGCTGTGCTCTTCCACGGTGATCACGTTGCCGCACTTCTGGGCATACTTGGTCACGCACTCGGCGTCGATAGGCTTGATGGTGTGCATGTTGATCACGGTGATCTCAATGCCCTCAGCGGCCAGCAGCTTGGCAGCTTCCAGCGCCTCAGCCACCATCAGACCACAGGCAAACACAGCCGCGTCCTTGCCTTCACGCAGCACGTTGGCCTTGCCGATTTCGAAGGGATAATCCTCTTCAAAAACAGGCGTTGCCAGACGGGCAGTACGCATATAGGCAGGGCCGTTCATCTCGGCCAGAGCGAAGGTAGCCTTACGAGTCTCTTTAGCGTCAGCAGGAACCACCACGGTCATGCCGGGGATCATGCGCATCAGGCCGATATCCTCAATGGACTGATGGCTGCCGCCGTCTTCACCGACAGAAACACCGGCGTGGGAGCAGCAGATCTTCACGTTGAACTTGGGATAGGCAACAGAGTTACGGATCTGCTCATAAGCGCGGCCGGCGCCAAACATGGCAAAGGTGGAGCAGAAGGGGACCAGACCCATGGTCGACAGACCTGCACTGATGTTGACCATGTTGGCCTCAGCGATACCGCAGTCAAAGAAACGCTCGGGATATGCTGCTTTAAAGAATTTGGTCATGGTGGCGCCGGCCAGGTCAGCGTCCAGAACAACGACCTTTTCGTTCACGGCGCCCAGCTCGACCAGAGCTTTGCCGTAGGCTTCACGGGTTGCGATCTTTTCACTCATGGTCTTAGTCCTCCAATTCCTTCAAAGCCTGTGCACGCTGCTCGGCATTGGGAGCCTTGCCGTGCCAGCCGACCTGATTTTCCATATAGGACACGCCCTTGCCCTTGACCGTATGGGCCAGAATACACTTGGGCTTGCCGGGAGCAGTCTTGGCGCTGAACGCAGCCTCGATAGCCTCCAGATCGTGGCCGTCAGGCAGCTCGTAGAGCTCAAAGCCAAATGCCTTGATCTTGGCAGCCAGATCACCCAGAGACATCACTTCATCGTTGCTGCCGTCGATCTGCAGGCCGTTGTTGTCGATGATCACTGTCAGATTATCCAGTTTAAAGTGAGCAGCGGACATCAGCGCCTCCCAGATCTGGCCTTCCTGGCATTCGCCATCGCCCAGAACGGTATAGACGTTGATATCTTTCTTTTCCAGCTTGGCGCCCAGCGCCATGCCGACGGCGATGGAGCAGCCCTGGCCCAGAGAGCCGGTGGAAGCATCGATACCGGGCACCTTCTTGCAGTCGGGGTGGCCCTGCAGGATGCTGTGCAGCTGACGGAAATTCTCGAATTCAGCGGGATCGATAAAGCCCCGCTCGGCCAGAACTGCATAGTAGCAGGGAGCGCAGTGGCCCTTACTCAGCACAAAGCGGTCACGGTCGGGATTTCTGGGGTCCTTGGGATCGATGCGCATGTGATTGAAAAAGAGGCAGGTCATCAGCTCGGTGATGGACAAAGAGCCGCCGGGATGACCGCTGTTGGCGTTGGCCGTCATATTGATAATGTGGCGGCGCACCTGCTTACAAATTTTGGAAAGCTCTACTGTTGTCATGAGAAACCTCCATATACATAATATTGCTACTGTAAGAGTACCTCTTTTGCCCTTCAAAGTCAAGCTTGGCTGCCAACAGAAAAAAGGGAAGAGGAGGAAATTTTATTCCCCCTCTTCAGTATCTTTGATTTTCCCTTTTGGTTTGACCTTTGACAGCGGATTGGCTCTTGCCGCAACACGCAGCGATTCATTGTCGATATGCGTGTAAATTTCCGTTGTGTTCAGATGCTCGTGGCCCAGAACTTCCTGCACTGCTTTGACGTCTACGCCGTTTTGCAGCATCAGTGTTGCCGCCGTGTGGCGCAGCTTGTGGGATGAATACTGCGTGCTGTCCAAGCCCGCCTGCGACAAATGCTTTTTTACCAGCGCGTGGACCATGGAGCGGCTGATCCGCTTGTTCTGCGAAGAAAGAAACAACGCTTCCTGATCCTTGCCGGAAATGGGACGACGCACCGCCAGATACTGCTGCAGTGCCTCTTTGCAGGCCTGATTCAAATAGACGATGCGCACCTTGTTGCCCTTACCGAGAACGCGAAGGGCATCATCCTGAATATCGTTACGATTTAGACCAATTAACTCCGAAATACGCAGTCCGCAGTTCAAAAAAAGTGTCAAAATGCAGTAATCACGCTCGCGATTCTGTCCGTCGACAGAGTCCAGAAGGGAAATGCTCTCATTCAGCGTCAGATAGCGCGGCAATGACTTCTGAATTTTGGGAGAATCGATATCTTTGCAGGGATTATTCTCCAAAAGATGCTTTTTATTGCACAAATAGTTGAAAAAAGAACGAATTGTGGCCAATTTTCGCGCTCTGGAAGCCGTTGTCAGACCTTTGTTAGAAATTTCACTATTTTGATGTACCACACGGTCGCGGCTGAGATAGGTCATATAGCCGTAAATGTCGCTCAAGGTAACGGTGCGGATCAACGATAGATCCACGTCCATAATACCGATCTCGTCAAACGGCACACCCTGCAGCGACTTGTCCCGCGACTGCTTCAGATAGCGGAAAAAATTCCGCAGATCCAGAAAGTACTCATCCACGGTCTTGGACGAGTGTGCCTTGATGGTTTCATGATACGCCAGAAAGTCCAGCAGGATCTGAGGCGACTCAAAGCGGTAATTGATACTCATATGAAATGTAAGGAGAATGCAGAGCACGGCAATCGACGCAGCTGCCGCAAAACGATCAGCCGGCGCACAGCTATCACAGCAAAACAGCCGCCGCAGAACCGTTTGGAGCAAATCCGCCCGAGAGAGCCTCAAAGGGCTCAATTGGCGTTTTTGCCTCCACTTGATTGAACAAAATTTTTATTTTGTTCAATCTTTACTGTATCTCCAATTCCTCCTCCCAACTGTACTTCACAGAAAGTATAGCACACTGCTGCTGGTTTGAAAAGCTTTTTCACGTCCGGTTTCCTTTGATGGATTGCCGATTTTAACTTCTACCGTGTTCTATTCGAACTTTCCGAAAGTTTGAACAAAATAATTGTTGTTCAGTCCGAACGAATCTAGGTGTATTCTTCGATATTCTTCATCTGCAGCGGCAAGCTGCTGCCCTGCTGTTGGCTTACGTTTGACGGCGATGGGCCCGTGCGCAGCAGCCCCGTGCGCATGGGGCCCCTCTTATCTCTGTTCCTGCACAGATCTGGCAACGTGACTACCAACGGCGAATCACACGTTTGCGGTGTCTCCCCTTCTCTTACCGGCAACGCGGACGTGCTGCGTGGATAGGCTGAGGCACACTCTGTTGAAATAAGCCGTGTTTTGTGCAGTACCACAGCATAATTGCGCCAGGAATGTAGGGAATCTGCAGCTGAATATCCCATTCCGGATATAATTTCCGCAAAAACAACTGATCTCCGCTTCTCAGTGCAATAAAGGAAATGTAGTGCTCCCGGCTCATTTCGTGATTTGACTGAACAATGTATTCCCGTTCCGCCAGCTCAACGTTGAGCTCATCATCGGCGGTCTGCACTTTCTCTGCCGCGAGAACTTTGCCGCAGCAAACCACTGATGCCGAAGATGTGGTTGTGATCAGATTGCCGCATTGGGGGCAAATATAGAACTGCAAGCGCTTCAAATTGCCGGAATCCTGTACTTTTTCCGACAATTCTCCGGAAAACAGCGCTGCAAAATCCACCTGCAAAGCTGCAGACAGCGCCGGAAACATGGAAACATCCGGAAAACCGCGTCCGCACTCCCATTTTGATACTGTTTTGCCGGTAATATGCAATTTTCCCGCCAATTCTGTCTGATTGATCCCCTGTTCCTTGCGCAGTTTACGAATCAGCTGACCGGTTTTCAAATAGTCCATTGTGGTACCCTCGCTTTCCTGTCCATCATACGGCAGAAAACAGGAAAAGACAATCCACGCAGCGTAGAAAACACCTCTGCCGCATACGGCAGAGGTGTTTATCTCATTTGATTTTACCTTGCACCAGGATCTGCAATGCCTGTCCTACATTCTTTACCGGCATCAGCTCCAGATTCGGCAGCGGCTTTAAGTCGCGGGATCGGTTCGCCGGAATCATGCACTGCGTGAAGCCCAGCCGCTGCACCTCGCTCAGGCGCTGCTCCAAATGGCTGATGCTGCGGATCTCACCGGAAAGGCCCACCTCACCGATGGCAGCCATGCTGTTTGGCACAGGCTTATCCAGATAGCTGGAGGCGATGGCAACAATACCGGCAAGGTCTGCTGCCGGCTCATCCAGTGTCAGACCGCCGATGATATTCAAATAGGCGTCGCACTGGGAAACCTTGAGGCCTCCCCTTTTCTCCAGTACCGCCAGCAGCATGGAGGCACGGTGGAAATCAAATCCGTTGCTTGTTCTGCGGGGATTGGAGGCTCCGGATGGCGCGATCAAAGCCTGTACCTCCGCCAGCACGGGACGGGCGCCCTCCATCACACAGGTCACACAAGTGCCCGGCGCATCCTCCGGACGGCCGGAAAGCAGCATTTCAGACGGGTTCTCCACCTCTTTGAGGCCGCTGTCCATCATTTCAAAGACACCGATCTCATTGGTCGCGCCGAAACGATTCTTTGCGGCGCGCAGGATGCGGTATGTCATGTGCTGGTCGCCTTCAAAGTACAGCACACAGTCCACCATGTGCTCCAGCACCTTCGGGCCGGCGATAGAGCCTTCCTTGTTGACATGGCCGATCACAAAAACAGTGATCCCCTGCCCTTTCGCCAGCTGCATCAGCGCCATAGTGCAATCCTTCACCTGTCCCACGCCGCCTGCGGGTGAATCCAAATCCTCATTGTAGAGGGTCTGGATCGAGTCTACGATGAGAATATCGGGCGACTCCGCTTCCACACAGGTCAATATGTTGCCAAGGCAGGTCTCGCTCAGCACATAGAGATTGGCGCTGTCCACGCCCAGACGCTGGGCGCGCATCTTCAGCTGATGGGCAGATTCTTCGCCGGATACATAAAGCACCTTGGAGGATACACCCAGCTGCTGGCAGATCTGCAGCATCAGCGTGGATTTGCCGATACCGGGAGCACCGCCCACAAGAACCAGGGAGCCTTTCACAGCGCCGCCGCCCAGCACGCGATCCAGTTCGCCCATACCGGTATGGAAACGGATCTCGTCGGAGGTATCAATATCTGTAATGCTTGATGCCTTTACAGCTTTTTTTACGGAAGACTTCTTCCCTGTTTTGGCAACACTTTCGCTCTGCTCCACCATGGAATTCCATGCGCCGCAGACGCTGCAGCGGCCGGACCATTTGGGCGACTCATTGCCGCATTCTGTACAGAAAAAAATCGTTTTCGCTTTCATCTTGATCCCTCATTTGTATGCTGTAAGTATCCGGCCGCAACGGCCAGAGCAAGCTGCTTTTGATATGCAGGCGTACACAGGAGCTGCGCTTCTTTGGGATTGGACAGAAACCCGCATTCCACCAACACGGCGGGGCATCGCACTTCATTCATTAAATAGATGCTGCTGTCGATCTGGCGGGCCAGTTTGTGGTTACCCGTGTTGCAGACGGTGTTCAGATTCTGCTGCAGCGCAACAGCCAGCGCGTTGGCATCGGAAACCGTATTGTAGAAAGCCTGTGCGCCGCGTACCGAAGCGTTTCCCGCCAGACTGTTCTGGTGAACGCTGATAAGTACAGCGTTGGGCACTGCGTTCACGACAGCCACCCGATTTTTCAGGTCGCTGACCTTCTGGTCTTTGATCGAGTCGGCATCCGAAGATGACAAGTCCGCCTCGCTGTTTCGCGTCAGGATAACGCGCTGACCGCAAAACTGCAGCAGCAAAGACAAGCGCTTGGCGATCTCCAGATTCACATGGCTTTCCACGATCCCGTCTGCCGATACCGCACCGCCATCCATACCGCCATGTCCTGCATCGATCACGGCCGTCGGCTGCCCCGCGTTCTGCGGAGAAAACGCTGACTTGACAAGCAAACGACTGGCGGAAAGAGCCGCAAATACCAGAAGTATGATGGCGCTTATCAGCAAATATCCCTTTCGAATTCCCACCGTATCCCCTCCCGCGCACATTTTATGCCGCAGCAGGGGTTTGCTATAACCAGTTTATCACATTTCCGCGTAAATGGGAATCCCTGTTTCCTTTTGGGAGCCGGATTCATAGATTGAGGTGGGCACAGATGCCCAAGCAAAGGAGGAAATGCTTTGTATATCGAAAAAACGATGATGGCTGACGGCGGCGCAGGCGCTCAGCCCGCCTGCCAATGCAGCGACCGCGAAGGAGCCCTTCCCTGCCGCTGCGCACCGCTGGCCTTTCCCTATATCCCCATGCAGAATAATAGCCCCAAACGCTACGATCAGCGTCAGGCCTTGGAGCGCGGCACGCTGTTTCCGGGGTTAGATCTCCCCTTCCACCGCGAGCTGAAAGCGCGTTTTCCCTCCGTCAATTCCGCATTGGTGGAACTGATGGCGCTGGACTTCGCCATTGACGAAATGGGCCTTTACCTGGTCACCCACAAAGACGATCAGGAGGCGTTGGAACTCTACTGGTCTTATATCCGGTTGGCCAAGGAAGGCCGCAAAAAGTACGAAGCCATGTACGGTCCGCTGCGTCAGACGACCATTACCGAAGGCGGCTATCGCTGGCTGGATGACCCGTGGCCTTGGGAAAAAGGAGGTAACAGCTGATGTTTGTCTATGAAAAGAAACTGCAGTATCCTGTCAAAATTGCCAATCCTAACCCGAAACTGGCTTCTGTGATCATCAGCCAGTACGGCGGTCCGGACGGCGAATTGGGTGCTTCCCTGCGTTATCTGAGCCAGCGTTTCTCCATGCCCTATCCGGAACTGAAGGGTCTGTTGACCGATATCGGTACTGAGGAGCTGGGCCACCTCGAGATGATCGGGGCCATCGTCTATCAGCTGACCCGCGGTCTTTCCGAAGAAGACATTCGAACAGCCGGCTTTGACACGTATTTTGTGGATCACACCGCTGGCGTTTACCCCACCGCCGCTTCCGGCTGGCCCTGGAGCGCCGCTTCCATGCAGGTCAAGGGCGACCTGATTGCCGACCTGACTGAAGATCTGGCTGCAGAACAAAAGGCCCGTGTCACCTACGACAATATTCTGCGCCTCAGCGACGACCCGGATGTCAACGATGTCATCAAGTTCCTGCGCCAGCGCGAGATCGTCCATTTCCAGCGTTTTGGTGAAGGGCTGCGGTTGGCAAAAGAGAAAATGGACCAGAAGAACCTCTACTTCATCAATCCTTCATTTGACAAATAATCCTGCGGAAGGCCGGCAGATCTGTCGGCCTTCTTCCTTTCTGTAAACATTGACAAACATTGGCGGAAGCATTTATAATATGGATGTGCAATCTTGTCAAAACTTGCAAATTTACCATTGGAGGAAACAGATATGCCGGGCTATTATCTGGGAATTGATCAGGGAACGACATTAACCACTGCCGTCCTGACGGATGAAAACTGGCGCATTGTCGCCAAGGCATCTCTTCGGCACAAGCAGTATTATCCCGCTCCCGGCTGGGTAGAACATGATCCGATGGAGATTTACGAAAACTGTCTGCAAGTCTCCTGTCGCGTACTGACTGCGGTTGGAGCCAAGGCACAGGACATTCTGGCCTTAGGTCTGGACCATCAAGGTGAGACATGCGTTGTCTGGGACAGGCAGACAGGGCTTCCCGTTTATAACGCCATCGTCTGGCAGGATCGCCGCACAGCGGACGCTGCGGAGCAGCTGAAATCGGAGCGTGGGCAGGTCGTGCAAAACATCTGCGGCATGCTGCCCGATGCCTATCACAGTGCCACCAAGCTCCGCTGGATCCTGGATCATGTGGAGAACGGCCAATCCCGTGCAGAGCGCGGAGAGCTGCTTGCCGGTACATTGAATACGTGGCTGTTCTGGAAGCTGTCCGGCGGTGCTGTTTTCAAAACCGATCCCGCCAGTGCCAACTGCACCATGCTGATGGATATCCATACTACCACATGGAGCCGCGAATTGGCTGAATTGCTGCAGATTCCTTCCTGCTGTCTGGCCGAGATCTGCGACAACAACCACATCTTCGGATATACTGCACCGGAAAGTTTTATGGGCGTGCGGGTGCCGATCGCAGGCTGCACCACAGACTCCCCCGCCAGTTTGATTGGCGGGGGCTGCCTCGGATCCGGCATTTTGAAAACTTCCTACGGTACCGGCAGCTTCATGTCGCTGCAAACCGGTGATCGGGTGGTCATCTCCGATAAAGGACTGTTTTCCAGCTGCCTGTGGCGCTTGAACGGCACCCCGTCCTACCGGCTGTACGGCTCTTCCTACATCGCCGGTGCCGCAGTAGAATGGCTGAAAAACGGGATCGGGATCATCGAACGTGCCGCCGACACCGAGAAGATGGCGCTTAGCGTGCCGGACAGCAACGGTGTGTACTTTGTTCCTGCCTTTGCCGGTCTTGCAACGCCTTACTGGGATCAGTACGCCCGGGGTCTGTTCATTGGCCTGACCGGCGGCACTACGCGCGAGCACATGGTACGCGCCGTACTGGAAGGTGTGGCATTTCAGGTGGCAAACTGCTACCGCACCATGCGGGCGGAATTCGGACAAGACAGTCGGTTCATGCGTGTGGACGGCGGCATGGTGGAAAACCGATTCGTAATGCAGTTCCAGTCCGATATCACCGGCATTCCCGTAGAAGTGCCGGCAGAAAAGGAAACCGCCGCCTTTGGCGCAGCCTGCCTTGCCGGATATACCTTGGGCGCGCTCCCCTCGCTGGAACACGTCAGAGAATTTGTGACGCTGAAACACATCTATGAGCCGAACATGTCGACTGACGAACGCGAGGAGCGTCTGAGCCGCTGGCTGGAGGCTGTCGAGCGCTGCCGCGGTTGGGTAAAATAAGCAAAAGACTCCGGATACACCGATCCGGAGTCTTTTTTTCATATCAAAATGCCGTTGCAGTGGTCGATCTCGTGCTGAATGATTTGCGCCGTCCATCCTGTAAAGGTTTTAAGCCTAACAGCAAAATCAAGGTTCTGGTAGCGCACCTTGATGCTGCGATAGCGCTTGGTTTTACGGATCCCCGGCAGGGACAGGCATCCCTCTTCCGCTTCGTATGGCTGGGAGCACTTTACGATCTCGGGGTTATACATCAATGTATAGGCTCCCTCATCATCGAATACAATGATCCGCTTGGCAACACCGATCATGTTGGCCGCCATGCCGACGCAGCCGTCCTTGTGGGCCGCCAGCGTATCCAGCAGATCCTGCCCAATAGCGCTGTCCTCCGCGGTGGCAGGGGCAGATTTCTGCGCCAGAAAGATGGGGTCTTTCATGATTTCTCTGACCATAGCTCTCTCCTTCTTCTATCGGTATTTCCCCACCGGCAGGGTACGCATGCCGCGCAGATCATACGTGCGGGTGTAACCGGCAATATCCGCCGCACAGCTCAGGCGGAGGAAAATCTGCGCGCAGGCCATAGCATCGCTGTCCGCCTGATGGTGCTGCAGGTCAATGGACAGATAGTGACACATGGTGTCCAGTTTGTGGTTGGGCAGCTGTGGCATGCAGCCCTTGGCCATGCGGCAGGTGCAGGCATACTGCGCAGTCGCCTGCCATGTAATGCCATAATCCCGCAGACACTTGGCCAGAACTGCCATATCAAACGGCGCATTGTGGGCCAGCAGCACCGTATTTTCCATCCACGGGCGGATCTGCGGCCAAAGCTGGGCAAAGGTTGGCGCCTGCGCGGCCATCTGCGGCGTGATGCCGGTCAATGCAATATTAAAGGTGTCAAACCGGCACTCCGGATCGACCAACGAATAAAAACGCTCAACGATCTGTCCGTCCTCCAGCAGCACAATGCCAATGGCGCTCATTCGGTCATTGCGGCTGTTGGGCGTCTCTACGTCAAAGGCTGTAAAACGCATAGGCTCCCTCCTTTCGCAATGAATTGTAACGAATCTTGCGGCAATTGTCAAACCGTGAAGATTTCTGCCAACTATTGACAGGCCCGCTTTCCAATAGCTATAATTTATCCATCAAGACCTTTGGGAGACGATGCTATGAAAGATATCCAAACCCTTTTGGGCGAATTAACGGTGGAAGAAAAAGCCGCACTTCTGGAAGGCTATCAAAGCTGGATGACCAATGCTGTGCCGCGACTGGATATCCCCTCTGTCTATCTGACGGACGGCCCTGTGGGCGTGCGCAAAAAAGTACAGAGCGAGGCAAACGGCGCGATCGGTCTGGGTACTGCCTATCCGGCCACCGCATTTCCCACCAGTGTGGCCATTGCCAACAGCTGGGACACGGAAAACGCCCGACGCATGGGTCGCGCCATCGGCGAAGAATGCGTGCACTATGATGTGGATGTGCTTCTGGCACCTGCGATGAACATCAAGCGTGACCCGCGCTGCGGCCGCAATTTTGAGTACTATTCCGAAGACCCCGTGCTGGCCGGCAAGATGGCCGCCGCTTTTACCGACGGTGTGCAGTCCACCGGTACGGCGGCCTGCCCCAAGCATTTCGCACTCAACAACTGCGAGAATTACCGTTACATGAGCGACTCTGTGGTGGATGAACGCGCTGCCCGCGAGATCTATCTCAAGGCCTTTGAGATCTGCGTGAAGGAGAGCCGTCCGCGCACCATGATGTGCGCCTATAACAAGGTCAACGGCACCCACTGCAGCCAGAGCAAGCGGTTGGTACGCGATGTGCTGCGCGGTGAATGGGGCTTTGACGGCATGATGATGACCGACTGGGGCGCCACGCTGGACCGCGTGGCCGGTGTCCGCGTCGGCATGGATCTGGATATGCCCGGCAATGTATGGGAAAACCGCCGCAGTATCGTGGATGCTGTCAAAAACGGTCTTCTATCCAAGGATGATCTGGACCGCGCTGTTGCCAACGTTCTGAAGCTGGTGCAGGATTCCCAGAGCGGCAAGATCGAAGTTCCCGAGGAAGGCGACTTGTTTGCCGCCAACCACCGTCTGGCTGTGGAGCTGGCCGCGGACAGCGCCGTACTCCTGAAGAACAACGGTTTCCTCCCCCTGACCGGCAGCGAGCGCCTGCTGGTCGTCGGTGAGCTTTTTGAAAAGCCGCGCTTTCAGGGCGCCGGCTCCAGCGGCATGAATCCCACGCAAATCGTTTCGCCGAAGGACGCCTTTGACCGCGCCGGCATTGCTTACACCTATCTGCCCGGTTATCACACCGATTCTGCCGATCCCGACGATGTCTGGGCCGAGCAGGCTGTTTCTGCCGCAGCCAAGGCGGATGTAATCCTGTTCTTCGGCGGTCTGACCGACGATTTTGAGAGCGAAGGCTATGACCGCAAGGATCTGTGCATTCCCGCCTGCCAGCTCGGCCTGATCGACCGTCTGGCGCGAAGCAACGCGAAGTTGGCAGCCGTGCTCTTCGGCGGCAGCGCCTTTGATCTTCCCTTTGACGATAAGGTGGATGCCATTTTGCACATGTTCCTGCCCGGACAGGGCGGCGGCGAAGCCTGCCGCCAGCTGCTGTACGGTGAGGTGAATCCCTCCGGCAAGCTGAGCGAAACATGGATGCGCAGCGTAGCGGACATTCCCTTTGGCAACGAGTTTGGCAAGCACCGCACCATCCCCTATTGGGAGAACATTTTTGTGGGCTACCGCTACTACGATCTGCGTCCGGAAAAGATCCGCTATCCCTTCGGCCACGGTCTGAGCTACACCACCTTTGATTACAGCGATCTGAGCGTCGAAGTAGGCGACGAACGCGTGACCGTTTCTCTCGCCGTCACCAATACCGGCACCCGTGACGGTGCAGAGGTCGTGCAGCTCTACATCGGCAGCAATGCCAACTCGCAGGTCTTCAAGGCCCCTAAGGCGCTGAAGGCTTTCCAAAAGGTACGTCTGGCTGCCGGTGAACAGCAGCGCGTCAGCTTTTCCATCCCCTGCAGCGACATGGCCTATTACAACACCAGATACCACAAATGGGTGCTGGAGAACGGCGATTATCCCGTTCTGGTAGGTGCTTCCAGCCGTGATATCCGCCTGCAGAGCCTGCTGCAGATCCGCGGTCAGGAGGCCGTTGCCGGTCAGTACAGCGAAGAGGTCGTCCGCAGCTATCGCCACATCGGCTCGGGCTATATTACACCCGCCGTATTTCAGGCTACCATCGGCCGCGCCATGCCGCCGGAGCCCTCCGCACGGCCTTTCACCATGGAGACGCCCATCTCCGAGTTTCAGGCTACCCGCGCCGGCAAACTCCTCTTCAAGGGCGTCATGCATGTGCTGGCATCGCAGGGCAAGGAACTGGAGCAGCTGCCGGACGGCCCGGAAAAAGATGCACAGCTGCGCGCCCACGCCTTCACAATGAACTACATGCCCGGGTGCTCCCCCCGCGGCATGGTGCAAAGCGGCGGCGGACGGATCCAGATGAACGTAGGCCGTGCCATGCCGCTGCTGGCAAACGGCTATATTATCCCCGCGCTGTGCATGGCACTGAAGAAAGAAAAAGAGATCCCCCTCCCCATCAACAGCGAAAAATAAAAAGAGATGCTCCCCAAAAGGGGAGCATCTCTTTTTATCGGATCTGGCCGTCGCCATGGATCACATATTTGTAGCTGGTCAGTTCCTCCAGGCCCATTGGGCCGCGGGCGTGAAGCTTCTGCGTGGAAATACCCATTTCACATCCCAGACCAAACTCGCCGCCATCGGTAAAGCGGGTGGATGCGTTGACGTACACCGCCGCACTGTCTACAGCGCGGACGAACAACGCCGCATTCTCATCGCATTGGGTCAGGATCGCCTCACTGTGGCCGGTGGAGTGGGCCGCGATGTGCGCAATGGCAGCCTGCGTGTCTTCCACCACAGCAACGGCAAGAATGTAGTCCAGAAATTCGGTGTCGAAGTCATCTGCACCTGCCGGCGTACCGGGGATGATCTTCTGTGCCCGCTCGTCCAGACGCAGCTCCACCGGTGTTTGTCCGTTGGAAAGGCGCTTGGTCACTAAGGTTTCATACAGCATAGGCAGGAAGCGCTCCGCCGCAGCACGGTGCACCAGACACACCTCTTCGGCGTTGCAAACGGACGGTCTGCTGGTTTTGGCGTTTTCAATGATGCAGCAGGCTGTATCCAAATCGGCACTTTCGTCCACGTAGATATGGCAGATGCCGGTGCCGGTCTGGATGCAGGGCACCTTGGCATTCTCCACGCAGGAGCGGATCAGGCCGGCGCCGCCGCGGGGGATCAGCAAATCGATATAGCCAACACCTGCCATCAGCTCTGCCGCGCTTTGGCGCGTGGTGTCCTCCACCAGCTGTACCAGCTGCGGCTGCATGCCGACCTCTGCAAGGCCTTTCTGCATCGCCTTGACGATGGCTGCGGCGCTGCGGTGCGCCTCTTTACCGCCGCGCAGAATGCAGGCGTTACCGGCCTTGATGGCCAGTGCTGCTGCATCGGAAGTCACATTGGGGCGGCTTTCGTAAATAATGGCCACAACGCCCAGCGGAACACCCACGCGGTGGATCACCAGTCCGTTGGGACGAAGGACCTCGCGGCGCACAGCACCCACAGGATCCGGCAGTGCGGCAACCTGCCGCACGCCCTCGGCCATATCGGCAATGCGCTGAGATGTCAGCGTCAGCCGATCCAGCATCACCTCAGACACGCTGCCGCGGCTTGCCTCCACATCCTGCGCGTTGGCTGCCAGAATATCCTCCACAGCCGCTTCCAGCTGTGCGGCCATAGCCAGCAGCGCACGGTTCTTGGTGTCGGTATCTGCCTGCACCAACGAAGGTGCCGCCAGCTTGGCGGCTTTCATCATTTCAAGCGTTGTCATTACATTCACCTCTTTGCCAGAAATCTGGTGCCAACCGCAGCGCCATCCAGAATATCATAGAGCGCTTCCGGACGCTCACCGTTGGAGATCACCATGTCAACACCGGCCGCCGTTACGATCTGCGCAGCATGGAGCTTGGTCGCCATGCCGCCGGTACCCAGCGAAGAACCGCTGCCGCCGCCCAGTGCAAGGATCTTATCATCAATGGATTCCACCAGCGGAATGATCTTTGCCTCAGGGCAGACGTGGGGATCGGCGTCATAAAGGCCATCAATATCCGAAAGGAGGATCAGAAGATCCGCCTGAATGTTGGCGGCTACAATGGCGCTGAGTGTATCGTTATCACCGATCACGATCTCTTCCGTGGCCACCGTGTCATTTTCATTGATGATGGGCAGTGCGTGAAGCTCCAGCAGCCGCGTCAGCGTATTATGGAAATTTTCCCTGCGTCCGGGCTGCTCCACATCGCTGGCCGTCAGCAGGATCTGCGCTACGTTATGGCGGTACTCCGAAAAGAGCTTATCATACGTATACATCAGTTCGCATTGGCCCACCGCCGCCGCAGCCTGCTTGGTCGGCACATCGGTGGGACGGCTCTTCAGCGAAAGCTTGCCAATGCCCATGCCGATGGCGCCGGAGGAAACCAGAATAATCTCATGGCCGGCATTTTTCAAATCGCTCAGCACGCGGCACAGCTCTTCCACGCGGCGAATGTTCAATAATCCCGTGTGATGGGCCAGCGTCGATGTGCCCACCTTAACGACAACTCTCATCTTGACCTCCTGCTTCCGTTAGATAACGGATGTAAACCATGTTACACAAAAGCGGCATACTGCCCTCGCTTCGGTAGCGTAAAAACTCCTCTTTGGAGAGATAATACTCTTTACCCCAGGACGAGACATGCAGCCATGTATCGTCCATCCCTGTGACGACCACAAAATGGGCATGGGCCTGTGCGGCGTGCTTCATTTCATCCTGCTGCCGGCGGTGAAGCGAAACACCTTCTTTCTTCCAGAACCGCGGAAAGCGGTTTCCCACCGACAGGATCACCGGGATATCCTGCCGCAGCATGGATTCGATCTCCGGCCAGAGTTTCTCTCTGCGTACACCCCACTTTGCACGGAGCGGCAGGCCGTAGCGCTTAAAATACCGGTTCAGCCCTGCGGCAAGGGAAATACCCGTGGTGCCAACCGGATAGAGAATGGGCACGAACGAGCGGCGCATACGCTGCGTGCACAAGTCGTAGACCGTCTTGGGCAAGGCTGTCATATCCTGTATACCGGTGAAAAAAGGCGTCTTCATTGCCGGATGGTACAAGTGCAGATAGCGCACAAGATCCAGCACAGCCACCACGCCGCAGCCGCAGCGCTGCATTACCGCGCTTTCCAGCCACTTCTGGCTGCCGCCATAAGAACTTCCGCCCGGAAACATCACGCCCGGATACGCATGTGTAAGCTGAATCTCCATTCTCTCACCTCTTTCCTGCTGCGTCCATCATAGTTGCCGCCGTCAAATTTGTCAACTTCCGCATCAAAAAACCGAAATATCTTGGCAGAAATTTCACATAGTGAAACAATAGTGGATTATTTTCTCATTTTGTGTATGGATATGCTTTACTTTAGCGGAAATATGTGCTTTAATATAGTTTACATGAAAATGTCAATTTTACAAGCTCTGTTTACCGACGGGCTTGGATATGGAGGAAACATACATGGTACAATATGCAAGCAGAATGAGCCAGCTCAAGGGTTCCGAGATCCGCGAACTGCTGAAGCTGACCGCAAAGCCCGACATCATTTCTTTCGCCGGTGGTCTGCCCGCTCCCGAGCTGTTCCCCGTTGAGGAAATGAAGGCTGCCGCCGTGGCAGTGATGGAAGAGTCCGGTCGTCAGGCCCTGCAGTATTCCACCACCGAGGGCTTCCCTCGCCTGCGTGAGCAGATCGCCGAGAGAATGCTGAAGAAGAATCAGATCAAGACCGATCCCGATCACATCCTGATCACCTCCGGTTCCCAGCAGGGTCTGGACTATTCCGCCCGCGTGTTCCTGGACGAGGGTGACGTGGTGCTGATGGAAAGCCCCTCTTATCTGGGCGCTATCAACGCTTTCAAGTGCTGCCAGCCCAAGTTCGTGGAAGTGCCCACCGATGAGGGCGGCATGATCATGGAAGAGCTGGACAAGATTCTGGCCACCACCGAGCGCGTCAAGATGATCTATGTCATTCCCGATTTCCAGAACCCCACCGGCCGCACCTGGAGCATGGAGCGCCGCCTGAAGTTCATGGAGATCATCAACAAGTATGAAATTCCCGTCATCGAGGATAACCCCTACGGCGAGCTGCGCTTCGAAGGCGAGTACCTGCCCGCTCTGAAGAGTCTGGACACCAAGGGTCTGGTGGTCTTCCTGGGCACCTTCTCCAAGATTCTGGCTCCCGGCTATCGTCTGGGCTGGGTCTGCGCCGACACGGAGATTCTGGGCAAGTATAACTTCATCCATCAGGCTGCCGCTCTGCAGGCTTCCACCATCAGCCAGATGGAGTGTGCCAAGTGGATCGACATGTTTGATCTGGATGCCCACGTGGCCAAGATCCGCGAGATCTACGGCCGTCGCCGCACCGTCATGGTGGAAACCATGGAGCGCGAGCTGCCCGATTGCTGCAAGTTCACCCGTCCCGACGGCGGTCTGTTCACCTGGATCGAGCTGCCCGAGTACATGGACGCCAAGGAGCTGCAGCTCAAGTGTCTGGAAAAGAAGGTTGCCTTCGTTCCCGGCGGTTCCTTCTTCCCCAACGGCGGCCACAACAACACCATGCGCCTGAACTACTCCTGCATGCCCGAGGAGAAGATCATTCAGGGCATCACCGCTCTGGGTCAGGCCATCAAGGAAAACCTGCGCTGACAAGTCCATGAAAAGATGCCTTCCGCCGGAAGGCATCTTTTTTTACCTGTGCAGAAACACCTATCCATATTTTTTCTTTTTAAGAAACTTGTGATTGACTATGCTTCCGCAATCTGTTATAATCATAACAATCTTTGGGAGGTGGCAATATGAGTTCTTTCTCTTACCACGTTGGCCAGCGGATCAAAAAGTACCGCAAGAGCCGCGGTTATACCATCGAGCAGTTTTCCGCAAATATCAATAAGAGCAAGGCCACTCTTTCCAAGTATGAGAACGGCACCATCACCATCGACATCGAAACGCTGTACGATATTGCCAAGGCGCTGGACATTGATCTGAAGTGCTTTATCGACTATCAGCCGCCAGTGTTCCATTCCGAGGCCGTGCTGCCCAAGAATTTTTACTTCAACCAGCCCCGCGCCTATATGTATTATTACGACGGCCGCGTCCGTCAACTGGTGCGCTCTCTGCTGTGCTTCTCCCCTTCTCCCTCCGGTGATACCATTGATGTCATGCTCTATCTGGGCGTTGCCTCTTTTGATGAGCCCGATCGCTGCCAGCATCTCTTCACCGGCGAGATGAAGCCGTATGACACCATCACCCACATGGTGATGACCAACCAGATCAACGAGGCGGAGAAAATGTACATCTGCATGCTCAATCCCATGCAGACCCGCACGCCGGCAGTGGGACTTCTGTCCGGTATCGGCAGCACCCCCTTCTTTGCCCCCATCGCCCTCAAGACGCTGATCTCCAAGGAGCCTATGGAGGAAAACGAAAAGCTGATGAGCGCCATCAAACTGGACAAGGATGATTACCACCTGCTGCGCTATTACAACATGATGGTAGTCAACCGGCCCGCCAGTGCATTTCTCGATTAATCGCAAAAGGACTGTAGAGGTTTTCACCTTTACAGTCCTTTTATTCAACTCATTTTTGTAATTTCACGGCGCAGGCGGGTAATGATGCGCTTTTCCAAGCGGGATATGTAGGATTGAGAGATCCCCATGCGGTCAGCCACCTCTTTCTGCGTCAGTTCCTTGTGGCCGTGCAGGCCGAAGCGCATCTCAATGATCTCCCGTTCACGGGCAGAAAGCCGCGCTACCGCATCGCGCAGCAGTTTTCGGTCCACGTCCTCCTCAATGGGCCGCATGACGATGTCACTCTCCGTGCCCAGGACATCGCACAGCAGCAATTCTTTTCCGTCCCAGTCGGTGTTCAGCGGCTCTTCAAAGCTGACTTCACTGCGCTGGGCATTATTTTTGCGCAGATACATCAGGATCTCATTTTCAATGCAGCGCGAGGCATAGGTCGCCAGTTTGATGTTCTTCTCTGCGCGAAAGGTGTTGATGGACTTGATGAGGCCGATGGTGCCGATGGAGATCAGGTCTTCGATATGGATACCCGTATTTTCAAAACGGCGGGCAATATACACCACCAGGCGCAGATTGCGCTCGATCAATGTCTGCCGTGCCTGATCGTCCCCGCTGTCCAGGCGGCTGACCAATACCAGTTCCTCTTCCCGACTCAGCGGCGGCGGCAGCGTATCACTGCCGCCGATGTACATGACCTTATCCGGCCTGCTGTGCCTGCGGATCCAGTTGAGCAGCCTGTTGATGAATTGCCGCATACTCTTCTCCTCTCATTGCACCGCCCCAAAGGGCCTGATATGTACCGCTGTCGCTGACGGGACTATCTGACAAGGCGATCCACGCCCGCGAATAGGTAGCGCGTCCCACTTTGACATAGTCACTTCTGACTGCCAGAAGCAGCCCGGATGCGGTCCCGATGCTGCGAAATGGCAGCAGTGTAAATCCCAACCCCACGCCCTCTCGATGCAGGGCGGCTATGCGCTTTTCGGCCGAACAGCTGCGTGCAAGAATGGAAGAAGTCTTTGCATCCCACAGTTCCTGCAGCGCGGACAGTTCCAGCACAAGCACTGGCTGTCCGTTGACCGGATCGCGCAGTGTATTGCCGGTATCGTGCAGTGCCAGCAGTTCCTTCTCCCGTCCTTGAACAGATATCCCTATCTTCATCAATTCTCCTTCCCCGTGGCGTGCCGCCTGCCGAAAGACAAGCTGCAGCAGCACATATAACATAGCGGCAGTTCCCAGCAGTATCGGCCAGCTGATGTTGGCATAATACAGCCGGGAGATCAGCTTCTGCGGCGAGCCGGCCGCCAGTCCTGCTGCCAACACAGCCCCGCCCAAAGCCGCGCTGAGGAGGAAAAACAGAGCTGTTACCCGCAGCGGCTGCCGCAGCGGCCGGTAGGCGATCAGCGCCATGGTGCCGCCGCCAATAACCCTGATGACAGGGTGGTTTAAAAACCGAAATGCCGGCAGAAACACCGCCACGGCATACAGGGCGCCCAGCATCGCACATGCCAGCAGTCTTCTGCGCTGCAGCGGCATGCCGCAAAGCCGCGCGGCAGCCAGCAAAAGAAGATAGTCCAGCAGCAAATTCAGCGCAAACACCCGGTCAATGTAGACCACCGTCATTCCCTCACCTCCTCACGCCTATTATAGAAACAGCGCTGCCGAAAAAGCCGTCATAAAAAAGGAGCCGGTGAGAATTCTCTCACCGGCTCTTCTTATGCCGCCATATAAGGTACGATCAATGTCAACAGCATGGTTGCTGCCAGTACAACAGCAATGACAGCTGCCATCACGCGGGTCCACTTGGATTTCATGCCTGCTCCTCCTTCGGTACGATACGTTTAATCATCTTTTCTGCCTTGCGGCGCGGTGCCATCACTTCATGGCCGCAGCCGAGGCAGCGCATTTTGATGTCCATGCCAACACGCAGCACCTCCCAGTGCTTGCTGCCGCAGGGATGATCCTTCTTCAATTCCAGAATATCGTTCAGATTCAACTCCATAAAAGTCTCCTTTACGACTCGCCCTTGATTTTCTGCCAATACTGCTTGGCGGCCTGCTCGGTCTTGTTCTCGCCGTACTCATAGTAAACGGTGTCGCACATATCCTCCGGCAGATAGCGCTGCTTGACATAGTGGTTGGGATAGCTGTGGGGGTAGAGATAGGCCGGCGCTTTGGCGCTTCCGGCGCTGTCGGCGTGCACATTTTTCAGATGACGCGGGATCTCCCCCACCTTGCCGCCCTGAATATCCGCCATTGCGGCAATGATGGCATCATGTGCCGAATTGGATTTCGGCGCCGTAGCCAGAAGGACGGCAGCCTCTGCCAGCGGCAGTCTTGCCTCCGGCAGGCCGATCTGCAAAGCGGCATCCACGCAGGCCTTGGTGACTACGATGGCTTGCGGATAAGCAAGGCCGATATCTTCCGCCGCGATCACCAAAAGGCGGCGGCAGGGCGAGATCAGGTCTCCGGCCACCAGTAAGCGGCCCAGATAGTAAACGGCAGCATCGGGATCCGAGCCGCGGATGGACTTCTGCAGCGCCGAGAGCAGGTCGAAGTGGTCGTCCCCCTCGCGATCGTAGCGCATCGCACTGCGCTGAGAGAGTTGTAAAGCGTCATCGCTTGTCACAAAAAGGCCGCCGTCTTTCGGCTTTGCCGACTGATAAAGAAGTTCCACAGCGTTAACCGCTTTGCGCACATCGCCGCCGCAGGCACGTGCCACAGTCAGCGGCAGGGATTCTTCCCACGCAAAGGGCAGCGAGCTGCGCTTGGACACGATCTGCAAGGCGCGTTCCACCGCGGGAACGGTCTCCTGCGGCGTCAGCGGCTTGAACTCAAACACGGTGCTGCGGGAAAGGAGCGCATTATAGATGTAGAAATACGGATTCTCCGTAGTGGAGGCGATCAGCGTAATCTTACCGTTCTCCATGAACTCCAGCAGGCTTTGCTGCTGCTTTTTATTGAAGTACTGGATCTCATCCAGATACAGCAGGATGCCGTTGGGTGCCAGCATGGTGTCCACATCGGCTATGATGCTCTTCACATCCTGCAGCGAAGCGGTGGTAGCATTCAGATGATAGAGCGTCTTTTCCGTCTTCTTGGCAATGATGTTGGCAATGGTCGTCTTGCCGGTGCCGGAGGGCCCGTAAAAGATCAGATTGGCGCTGGTGCCGCTTTCGATCAGGCGGCGGAGCATCGCTCCTTCAGCCAATAGATGCTTCTGACCGGCCACTTCGTCCAGCGTCTGGGGCCGTATCTCGTCTGCTAAAGGCCGCATGGTGCCGCCTCCTTCCGTGAAATGTTGATATATTATACCATATGCCGCGGCAATTTGCATCCCTTAATTGCAATTTTCCCGATTCTTTAGTATAAT
The DNA here is from genome assembly GCA_015067525.1 of Oscillospiraceae bacterium. Classification (GTDB taxonomy): domain Bacteria; phylum Bacillota; class Clostridia; order Oscillospirales; family Oscillospiraceae; genus Vescimonas. Next base: position 23,660 of record SVMH01000026.1, read on the forward strand.
GTCGGTTGAGGTGATGTTCATGAAATCACAATCCGAGATCCGGGCCATCATTGACGGCCTGAAAGAACTGTATCCCGACGCGGAATGCTCGCTGGACTACAGGAAAGACTACGAACTGCTCTTTTCCGTGCGTCTGGCCGCCCAGTGCACCGACGCCCGTGTCAATCTGGTGACCCCCGCCCTTTTCGCCCGCTATCCCACGCTGGAGGCCTTCGCTGCGGCGGATGTGGACGAGGTGGGACAGTATGTCCATTCCACCGGCTTCTGGCGCGCCAAGGCCCGTGACATGGTGGCCAGTGCCAGAATGCTGCTGGAAAGGTTTGACGGCAAGGTGCCGGACAATATGGACGACCTTCTGAGCCTTCCCGGCGTGGGCCGCAAGACCGCCAATCTGATCCTCGGCGATATTTACGGTCAGGAGGGCTACGTGTGCGATACCCACTGCATCCGCATCACGGGCCGTCTTGGTATCACCGACGGCAGCAAGGATCCGCTGAAAGTAGAGCAGCAGCTGCGCGCCTGTATTCCGCCGGAGGAATCCAACGATTTCTGCCACCGTATGGTGCTCCACGGCCGTGCTCTCTGCATGGCACGCGGACCGCAATGCGGGAACTGTCCGCTGCGTCCCCTGTGCGATTTCTGGAAGGGCAACGAATAAGTACATCAAAAAGTGTCTGTCTTCGGACAGGCACTTTTTCTTTTGCGTTGACATAGATTGGTGCAGAAACAAAATGCAGGAGGTTCGGTATGAATCAAAATGACATGATGGCCCGTCTGCAGCGCGACCCCAACGCAGCGCAGCGGGTAATGGAGTCGGCTGACGGCCAGGCGCTGATGCAGATGCTCTCCGGTACCGACGGCGGCGCAGGCCTGCAGCAGGCCATGGCGCAGGCCTCTGCCGGCAACACGGCACAGTTGGCGGAAATGATCCGTCAGGTCATGCAGTCGCCGCAGGGCGCAGCTCTGGTGCGCAATATCGGCACAAGCTTTTTGAAGTAAGGAAGGAGGACGGCGGCGTGTCGGAACTGGATGAAAAACTCAATGCGCTGCTGTCCGATCCGGGAAAAATGGCGCAGGTCATGCAGCTGGCGCAGCAGCTTTCCGGCAGCATGGGAGACGCAGTTCAGCCTGCACCCCCTCCGCAGACACCACCGCAGACTGCAGGAACGGATGGCATGGATCTGGCCTCCATGGCGCGCCTCCTCCCCCTTCTGCAGGAGGTAAGCCGCACCAACACGCAGGCATCGCAGCTGCTCTTTGCACTGCAGCCCTTCCTCAAGGCGGAAAAACAGGAGAAGGTCCAGCGCGCGATCCGCTTGGCACACCTGATCCATGTGGGAAAGCGGGCACTGACAGAGCTGGGAGGAATCGGAGATGTATAATCGCTATATCCGCAACGATGACGGCGGTTTTACGCGGCAATCCCACACAGAGCAAACTCCGCCCCCAAAGCCACAACCGCCGCCGGTGGAGCCTCCACCGGAAAAGCCGCCCAAAGCCCCGCCGCCTGCGCAGCCACTGGGCTTCCTGTCCGGTATACTGGACCGGCTGCATCTGGGCGATATCGACACCGGCGACTTGCTGCTGTTGCTGCTGCTTTTCCACCTGTTCCGCGAGGGCGGCGACGAGGAGCTGCTGATCGCGGTGGGTCTGCTTTTGATCCTGTGACAGCTGTGGCTTGACAAATCCGCACATGCGTGCAACAATCGTTCATAGAAAGCCAGATCCCATGTTTGATGGAGGTTATGCTATGAAGAAGTGCCGTATTACCGTGATGCGCAAGGCGTCCTATGAGGATCTGTCCGCCCGCTACGAAAACCCCATTGAGCACGCCTGCGATCTGCAGGAGGGGCAGGTGTTCATCGCTAACGGCTGGCAACAGCCGGAGGGCCTATGCACCAGTGCGTGGGAGACCCTCTCCCCCTTCGTGCTGGCATTGAGCCACGGCGGTGAAAATTTCTATGACGGCTGGATGAAGAATCCCCGCTCCGCCATGCTTTCGTGCAATGACGGCTTCCGCCCGGTCAGCTTTCTGGTGGAAGCATTGGAAGAAGACGCAGAATAAAAGAAAGACGAAGCGTTTGCTTCGTCTTTCTTTTATTTCCCGCTTTTGAGATATTTCCAGAAGAACACCAGCGCAAGCACAACATCGACAAACACCAACGACACCAGATGAATGCTCATGCGGTCAATGGCGGCGATCAGGAACGCGACGGCGGCAATCAACCAACAGATGCAGGCCACCAAATAGAATTTGCGCTGTTTCAGTTCTTTTTCCGTCAACTCCGGACGTATCTCTTTCGCGGGCGGCAGATCGGCATATTCATCATAGTCATCGCGCAGAAGATAGTCGACGGACACGCCAAAAAGGTCGCTCAGCTTCAAAAGATTGGGTGCATCCGGCAGCGTGCTGCCCAGTTCCCAGCGGGAGATGGCCTGTCTGGACACACCCAGTCGGTCGGCCAAATCTTCTTGTGACATGCTGGCTTTCTTTCGCAGTGTCATTAGCTTTTCTTCAAACTTCATGGAGGTCACTCCCCTTTCCTGTTGGGAATATCATAGCAAAACCGCCACCGCTCGTCTACCACAGGCATATAGCAATTCCGCAACTGGATGTAACATAGAAAAAGAGAGATGGATTGCTCCATCTCTCTTTTGTTATTGGGTATTTTAGCCCTTCAGGGACTCTTCCACGGCAACGGCCACGGCAACGGTAGCGCCGACCATGGGGTTGTTGCCCATGCCCAGGAAGCCCATCATCTCAACGTGCGCAGGCACAGAGGAGGAACCGGCGAACTGAGCATCGCTGTGCATACGGCCCATGGTATCGGTCATGCCGTAGCTGGCGGGACCGGCAGCCATGTTGTCGGGATGCAGGGTACGGCCGGTACCACCGC
>SVMH01000027.1 GCA_015067525.1 Oscillospiraceae bacterium
TTAAAATGATGCGCGAAATAATGTGGAAATTTATTTCCGGCAGGAGCGCCTGTTCCCCCTTGAAGCAGCCTTACTTGTCCAGCAGGCAGGCGACGCCGGGCAGTTCCTTGCCCTCCATGAACTCCAGGGAGGCACCGCCGCCGGTGGAGATGTGGGTCATCTTGTCGGCATAGCCCAGCTGCTGCACGGCAGCCGCGCTGTCGCCGCCGCCGATGATGGTGATGGCGTCGGTCTTGCTCAGTGCCTCGGCCACAGCCTCGGTGCCCTTGGCGAAAGCGGCGAACTCAAACACGCCCATGGGGCCGTTCCAGATCACGGTACCGGCATCCTTCACAGCGGCGCAGTACAGCTCCACCGTCTTAGGGCCGATGTCCAGACCTTCCCAGCCGTCGGGGATGCAGCCGGCTTCCACGGTCTGCACAGCGGCGTCGGGGGCAAACTTGTCACCGCAGACGGTATCCACGGGCAGCAGCAGCTTCACGCCCTTGGCCGCGGCCTTGGCCACCATCTCGTTGGCGTAGTCCTGCCAGTCGGCCTCAAACAGGGAGTTGCCGATCTTGCCGCCCTTGGCAGCAGAGAAGGTATAGGCCATACCGCCGCCGATGATGACAGTGTCGGCGATCTCCAGCAGGTTATTGATGACGCCGATCTTGGAGCTGACCTTGGAGCCGCCCAGAATTGCCACCAGAGGACGCTTGGGATTGGCCAGAGCGCCGCCGATGAAGTCCAGTTCCTTCTGGATCAGGAAGCCGGAAACGGCAGGCAGGTAGTCAGCCACGCCGGCAGTGGAGGCGTGGGCGCGGTGCACGGCGCCGAAAGCGTCGGACACATAGACCTCAGCCATGTCGGCCATGGCCTTGGCCAGCTTGGGATCGTTCTTGGTCTCACCCTTTTCAAAGCGGGTGTTCTCCAGCAGCAGGACCTGACCGGGCTGGAGAGCCGCGGCCTTGGCCTTGGCATCCTCGCCCACCACGTCGGCGGCCATGATGACCTCGCGGCCCAGCAGTTCGCTCAGGCGCTTGGCGACGGGAGCCAGAGACAGCTCGGCCAGAGACTTGCGCCACTTCTCCTCGGTGATCGTAGCGGGATCCTTACCCTTCTCGGTCTGCTTCTTGACATAGGAATCAAAGGTGGCCACAGGCTTACCCATGTGGGAGCAGGCGATCACAGCGGCGCCCTGACCCAGCAGGTACTCGATGGTGGGCAGGGCAGCGCGGATGCGCTTATCGTCGGTGATGACGCCGCTGCCGTCCTTGGCCATGGGAACGTTGAAGTCGCAGCGCAGCAGAACCTTCTTGCCGGCTACGTCCACGTCCATAACGGTCTTCTTATTGTAGTTCATACGGACACTCTCCTTAAATTTGCGTATGGGAATGCATTTATTCAGCTCCGGCCATCTCGCCCACGCCGCTCAGCCCGGGAAAGCCGGTCTGCCGCAGCGCCTCATAGGTGAGGATCGCCACAGAGTTGCTCAGATTCAGGCTGCGCGCCTCTTGCCGCATGGGCAGGCGGATGCAGCGGTCATAGTGTGCCATGCGGAACGCTTCCGGCAGGCCCGCCGTCTCCTTGCCGAAGAACAGCCAGCAGCCGTCGGTAAATTCCGCCTCGCAGTAGGCCCGGGGCGCCTTGGTGGTGGCCAGCCACAGGTTTTCCTTCGCCTCGGGGTGGGCGGCGAAGAAGGCGTCCAGATTCTCATAGTCCCGGACGTCCACCAGATGCCAGTAGTCCAGACCCGCCCGTTTCACGGCCCGGTCGGAAATATCAAAGCCCAGCGGACGGATGAGATGGAGCCTTGCGCCGGTGGCGGCGCAGGTGCGGGCGATGTTGCCGCAGTTCTGCGGGATCTCCGGCTCCACCAGAACGATATTCACCATTCCGTCTCGCCTCCACTCTCCAAAACGGCGGCTTTTGGGGCAAAAGCAAGGGGATTCTCTCCCACACACCTCAAATCCGCCACTTTCCCCGCCAATTTTGGCGAGCCTTGCCTATTGTAATGCAAAGTGGAAAGGAATTCAACTATTTCCTTGTAAATTTCGCGATTTTTTCTCAAAAATATAAAAGATTGCCGCGGCTTTCTGGCCAAAACAGTCATCTTGACCGAATTTTTGTTCATCCTGCCTCCGTCGGAGAGACTGCAGGAAAAATTTATTAGCATTTTTTTCACCAAAAAGACTGGATTTTCCACAGGGGTCTGCTATAATGAAAGTGAACTTCTGAAAGGAGGAGGATCTTCTATGAACTGCAAAACCGTTTTTCTGGATTTGAAGGGGTCTTCTGCCTGTGAGGTCAAGCCGCTGATGCTGCATGAACTGTTGTTCTGTCCCGCCCTGACATGGGTGTGTCAAGAGCTTTCTGTTCGCGGAATTCAGCGGTTTTTTGTCATTTGTGACGAAAATTGGCAAACCGAGGCTGAAGCCGCTTTGCGAGATATTTCCAACGTACAGTTTTTTGACAGTGCCGAGGCCGCTCTGGCCGCCGCTGAGGGTGATATTCTGGTGATCCCGTCCGCCGTGCTGCCGGTGGATGCCTTTGCCGGCAGTCCCGTCTACGCCGCCGATGCCGCTGCGCTGCGCGCACACACCGCCGCCGGCTCCACGCTGGCTGACCGCCCCGAGGGCGCGGAGTCTCCCGTGTCGTTTATGCCCTTCCGCTCCGCCGCCGAGCTGCAGCGTCTGCTGCCCCTCTGCCGCGAAGCCATCATCGCCCGCCACAGCGCCGCCGGCGTCTATGTGATGGACGGCGCCAACACCTACATCGATCCCCGCTGCGTGATCGGCGAGGATGTGACCATTCTGCCCGGCACCATCCTGCGGGGCCGCACCGTCATCGGCCGCGGCTGCGAGATCGGGCCCAACACCATGATCCGCGACTGCACCGTGGGCGAATACACCACCGTCAACGCCTCCCAGCTCAACGAGAGCACCGTGGGCAGCCACACCACCGTGGGCCCCTTCGCCTACATCCGCCCCAAGTGCGTCATCGGCGACAAGTGCCGCGTGGGCGACTTTGTGGAGGTGAAGAACTCCGTCATCGGCAACGGCACCAAGATCTCCCACCTGACCTATGTGGGGGACAGCGACGTGGGTGAAAAGGTCAACTTCGGCTGCGGCACCGTGACCACCAACTACGACGGACACCGCAAGTTCCGCTGCACCATCGGCGACAACGTGTTCCTGGGCTGCAACACCAATCTGGTGGCTCCCGTCACGCTGGGCGACGGCGCCTATACCGCCGCCGGCTCCACCATCACCCAGGATGTGGAGGCTGACGCGCTGGCTGTGGCCCGCGCCAGACAGGCCAACAAATCCGGCTGGGCCGCACGCTTCCGCGCCAGCTGGAGCAAGGACAAAAAGTGAGCATCGGTCCTGCGGGACTGCTCAGATATATTACCAGGAGAGAACTTTTTTTGAATAAGAGAGAAAGCGAGTGTGTAAAAAAATGATTTCTCATGGCAAGGACATCAAAATCTTCACCGGTAACTCCAACCCCGCTCTGGCAGCCGAGATCTGCAAGTGCATCGGCACTAAGCTTGGCGAAGCCGAGGTCAAGCGTTTCGCCGACGGCGAAGCGTCTGTCTCCCTGTACGAGACGGTCCGCGGCAGCGACGTGTTCCTGATCAACTCCACCTGCAAGCCTGTCAATGACAGCCTGATGGAGCTGCTGGTCATGATCGACGCCTGCAAGCGCGCCTCCGCAGGCCGCATCACTGCCGTCATCCCCTATTTCGGCTATGCCCGTCAGGACCGCAAGGCCAAGAGCCGCGATCCCATCTCCGCCAAGCTGGTGGCCAACATGCTGACCGCCGCCGGTGCCGACCGCGTGCTGACCATGGACCTGCACGCCGACCAGATCCAGGGCTTCTTTGATATCCCCGTGGACAATCTGCGCGGCAATCCCGTGTTCGTGGACTACTATGCCAAGAAGTTCGGCGAGAACTGTGAGAACATGGTGGTCGTTTCTCCCGACGTGGGCAGTGTGGGCCGCGCCCGCATCTTCGCTCAGAAGCTGCACATGGGTCTGGCCATCGTGGACAAGCGCCGTCAGAAGGCCAACCACAGCGAAGTCATGAACGTCATCGGTGACGTGGCCGGCAAGGACTGCATCATCTTCGACGACATGGTGGATACCGCCGGTTCTCTGTGCAATGCCGCCAAGGCCATCGTGGAAGTGGGCGGCGCCCACAGCGTGTACGCCTGCGCCTCTCACGCTCTGCTCAACGGCCCCGCCATCGAGCGTCTGAACAACAGCGTCATCACCGAGTTCGCCTTCCTGAACACCAACCCCGTGGAGTGCGGCATTGGCTGCGACAAGATCAAGTACCTGTCCGTGGCCCCCATGTTTGCCGAAGCCATCGAGCGTATTTATCAGGAAATTTCCATTGCAAAGCTGTTCAACTGAACAAATCTGTGATATGATATATGGGCTGCCCGACCGGGCAGCCCATATTTACATTTCCCCCGAAACGAGGCGTTTTTATGTTTTTTAACCGCAGTAAGACCGGCGGCGTCACATGGCTGGTGGTGGGTCTGGGCAATCCCGGCTCCCAATATGAGAGCACGCGGCATAACATGGGCTTTCTGGCCGTGGATATGCTGGCGGAGAAGGAGAAATTCAAGTTCAACAAGCTGCGCTTCAAGGCGTGGACGGCCACGGTGGAGCTGGGCGGCGAAAAGGTGCTGGTGATGAAGCCCCAGACCTATATGAACCTCTCCGGTGAGTCCGTGGGCGAAGCCGCCCGCTTTTTCAAGATCCCGCCGGAGCATGTGCTGGTCATCAGCGACGATATCTCCCTGACCACCGGCAAGCTGCGCATCCGCCCCGGCGGCAGTGCCGGCGGCCACAACGGCCTGAAGAGCATCATCCAGCATCTGGGCAGCGACCAGTTCCCCCGCATCAAGGTGGGCGTGGGCGCCCCCCAGCATGCCGAGCACGACATTGTGGACTGGGTCATCGGCAAACCCATGGGCGAGGACCAGAAGATTTTGCTGCAGACGCTGGAAAAGGCAGCCGAGGCCGTGTCCGCCGTGATCGCACAGGGCCCCCAGAAGGCTATGAACAAATTCAACGGCTAATATCCCCCTTAACGCGCATATAGATAGGAGAAAACACTATGAGAAAGCTTACCTTACGCATTCTTTCCCTGTGCATGGCCATTCTGATGGCCGCCTGCCTGACCGCTTGCGGTGCTCCCGAAACACCTGAGCCGGAACCCATCGAGGTGCCCAAGGAGTATGCCCGCCACGTCTCCCCGTGGGAGCTGGATGTGGCGCAGGACGCCATCGACAACCAGACCATGGAGTTCTACTTCATGAGCGATCTGGGCAGCACCCAGCCCGGCAAGTGGGGCGACGCATGCCTGGTGGTGTTCCCCAACGGCGAGACCATGCTCATTGACAGCGGCAAGACCGATCTTGGCAAGCTGATGGTCTGGAATCTCAAGCGCATGGGAATCGAGAAGCTGGACTATGTGCTCATCACCCATCACCATGACGACCACTGCTACGGTCTGATGTACGGCGGAATTCTGAACGAGTTTGAGATCGGCCAGTTCTACCACAACGAAGTCTATCTTTCCGGCTACTCCGACCCGCAGTTTATGGATAAGGCCATCGCCGCCAAGGGTATCCCCTCCCAGACGCTGAAGGCCGGCGACAAGCTCTCCTTCGGTGAGGTGCAGATGGAAGTACTGTGGCCCAAGCCGGAGGATGTGGGCATCACCGTCTCCAATAACGAGTTGAACGATTACAGCATGGTAATGCGCTTTGACTACAAGGATACCTCCGCCCTCTTTACCGGTGACATCTTTGTGAAGGTGGAAGAGGAACTGGTGGATATGTACGGCGATAAGCTGGATGTGGATCTGCTGAAGATCCCCCACCACGGCGCTATGAGCTCCAGCAGCGAGCTCTTTGCCAACACCGTCACCCCCAAGGTCGCCGTGGCCACCGGCTATCAGGCCATGGCCGCCCAGCTGTATGCCCGCTATACCGCCACCGGCTCCAAGGTCTATCTGGACTTCTGTGACGGCTATGTCCATGTGACCAGCGACGGTACGGATATGACATGGGAGACCAGCCGCGAACGCTCCACCACCGCCTACGACGACTACGAATACAAAGGATAAGTCACTGCCCAAGCCACACCGCCCTGCGCTTACAGGGCGGTGTTCCATCCTGCCTGTCAGAAAGGAGGTGCACAGATGCAGGGTTTGCTGCAAAAAATCGGAAAACTGAGCGAACTGCGTGAACTGACGCAGCAGATCGAGCAGGGACAGTGTCCCGCGCTGGTCACCGGCCTGAGTCCGGTCCACCGCGCGCAGGTGGCCGCCGTGGCCGCCGCAGAAACGGAGCGCCCCCTTGTGATGCTGTGCGCCGACGAGCGGGAATGCAGCCGCATGGCACAGGATCTGCAGGTGCTGCTGGGTACCGAGCCCATCATTCTCCCCGAACGGGAGATCCAGCTGCGGCCCACCGCGGCGGCCAGCCGCCAGTGGGAGTACCGCCGGCTGGAGGCGCTGCAGCGCATGGCGCAGGGCAATTGCCGCGTGGTGGTGACCACCGCCGGCGCGCTGGCGCAGCGCTCCATTCCGCCCCGCATCCTGCAAAATGTCACCCTGACCCTCCGTGTGGGCGGGCAGTACGACATCTCCGCGCTGGTGCAGCAATTGATCTGCGCCGGCTACAGCCGCAGCGACGCGGTGGAGGGCCCGGGCCAGTTCGCCCTGCGCGGCGGCATTCTGGACATCTATTCCCCCGGCAGCGAGCACGCCGTCCGCTGCGAATTCTTTGACGATGAGATCGACGCCATGGGCGCCTTTGACGTGGGCACCCAGCGGCGTATCTATAACTGCGACAGCGCCCTCATCCTGCCCGCCGGCGAGGTGCTGCCCTATCACAGCGCCGACAGTGCCGAAAAAGCCGCCGTGCAGCTGGAGAGCGCTGCGAAAAAGCTGGCACGCAAGGCGGGCACGGAGGAGCTGGTGCGCACGCTGCACGCCGACGCCGAGGCGCTGCGCCGCGGCACCGCAGGCCACAATGAGCGGTATCTGTCTGCCGTCTATGAAGAGCGCACCTGCGCGCTGGACTACTGCGGCGCCGACACCCTCATCTGCGTCAGCGAGAGCGGGCGCGTCAGCGAAAGCCTGCGCGGCTGGCTGTGGCAGCTGAAAGAAGACATGGCCGCCGCCGTGGAAAACGGCTGGCTGTGCGGTGAGCTGACCGACAGCGCTCTGAGCGAAGCAGAGCTGACAGAGCGGCTGGCGGATTTCCCCGTGGTGCAGATGGAAAGTCTGCCCACCAGCCGCTATTTGCTGCCGCCCAAGGCGCTGCTGCACATCAACGCCAAGCAGCTGAGCAGCTACGGCGGCTCGCTGGAGACCGCCGCTGCCGACATGACCCACTATCTCACCGCCGGCTACGGCGTGCTGGTGCTGTGCGGCGGCAAGGTCCGCGCCGAAAACCTGCAGCGCCTGCTGCGCGAGCGGGGCGTGGGTGCGGCGCTGCAGCTGGACGGCAGCGTCATGCCCGAGCGCAATCAGGCGGTCATCTCCCTGGGCGCCCTCAGCGCCGGCAGCGAGTATCCGGGATTGAAGCTGGCCGTTTTGACCGAGGGTCAGCTGACCACATCCCTTTCCGGCAAGAAAAAGCCCGCCCGTCAGGGCCGCGACGCCTCGCGCCAGAAGCTGCAGTCCTACGCCGACCTGACCCCCGGCGATCTGGTGGTGCACACCCACCACGGCATCGGCCGTTTTGTGGGCATGATGCGCATGCCGGTGGACGGGGTGGAAAAGGACTATATCAAGATCGCCTACGCCGGCAGCGACAGCCTGTACGTGCCCGCCACCTCGCTGGATCTGGTGAGCAAATACATCGGCGGGGGCGAGGATAACGAGCGCACCCGCCTCAACAAGCTGGGCGGCACCGAGTGGAGCCGCACCACCAAAAAAGCCAAAGCCGCTGCGCAGGATCTGGCCAAGGGACTCATTGAGCTCTACGCCCAGCGCCAGCGGATGGGAGGCTTTGCCTTCTCTCCCGACTCGCCGTGGCAGCGGGAGTTTGAAGACGCCTTTGACTACACCGAGACCGACGATCAGCTGCGCGCCATCCGGGAGATCAAGGCCGATATGGAAAAACCCATCCCCATGGACCGCCTGCTGTGCGGCGATGTGGGCTACGGCAAAACGGAAGTGGCACTGCGCGCCGTGATGAAATGCATCATGGACGGCAAGCAGGCCGCCATTTTGGTGCCCACCACAGTCCTTGCCCAGCAGCACTATGCCACCGCCATGAACCGCTTCCGCAGCTTCCCCGTCACGGTGGAGGTGCTCAGCCGCTTCCGCAGCCCCAAGCAGATCAAGGACGTGCTGGAGCGGACGCGGCAGGGCAGGGTGGACCTGCTGATCGGCACCCACAAGCTGCTGCAAAAGAATGTGGAGTTTAAAGATCTGGGCCTTCTCATCATCGATGAAGAGCAGCGCTTCGGCGTCAAGCATAAGGAAAACCTGCGCGAGCGGGCCCGTCAGGTGGACACCCTGACCCTGTCCGCCACGCCCATCCCCCGCACGCTGAACATGGCCCTGTCCGGCATCCGCGACATGAGCGCCATTGAAGAGCCGCCGCAGGACCGCCAGCCGGTGCAGACGTATGTGTTGGAGCACGACTGGGGCGTCATCGGCGAGGCCATGCGCCGGGAGCTCAGCCGCGGCGGACAGGTCTACTTCCTCCACAACCGGGTGGAGAACATCGAATCCACCGCCGGCCGCATCCGGCAGCTGCTGGACGAGGACGCCAACGTGGCCATCGCCCACGGCAAGATGACGGAAGCCGAGCTCAGCCGCGTCATGCAGCAGATGGCAGACGGCGAAATTCAGGTGCTGGTATGCACCACCATCATCGAAACCGGCATCGATATCCCCAACGTCAACACCCTCATCATCGAGGACGCCGACCGGCTGGGTCTGGCCCAGCTCCATCAGATCCGCGGCCGCATCGGCCGCAGCGCCCGCCGCGCCTACGCCTATCTCACCTACCGCCCCGGTAAGGTACTCACCGAGGTGGCCAGCAAGCGGCTGACCGCCATCCGCGAGTACGTGGACTTCGGCTCCGGCTTCAAGATCGCCATGCGCGACCTGGAGATCCGCGGCGCCGGCAATTTGCTGGGCCCGGAGCAGTCGGGCTATATGATGAGCGTGGGCTATGATATGTACCTCAAGCTTTTGAACGATGCCGTGCTGGAGCAGCAGGGCCGCGGCCGCGAGGTGCGGCGGGAATGCTCTGCCGACCTGACCGTCTCGGCCCATATTCCGGAGCGGTATATTGCCAGCGCCGAACAGCGCATGGATCTCTACCGCCGCATCGCCGCCATCCGCACCGCTGAGGACTCCGACGAGCTGCTGGACGAGATGATGGACCGCTTCGGCGATCCGCCGAGGGCCGTGCTGGCCCTGCTGGATGTGGCGCTGCTGCGCGCAGCCGCCGCGGCCGAGGGCATCAGCGATATCACCCAGCGCGGCAGCCAGGTGGTGTTCACCTTCACCGAAGCGGTGGACGTCCCCAGCGTAATGGCCGTGTGCTCCATGAACGTCTGGCGCCCCCGCCTGCTGCTGAGCGCAGGGGAGAATCCCAAGCTGACGCTGCGCCTGCAGCCCAAGGAGGACGTGCTGGAGCGCGCCGCCAAGCTGGTGGAGGATCTGGCGCTCAAGCACAAGGAGCTGTCCACCGGCCAATAATCCCCCCATTTACCCCTCCCAAGAAAGGATCTCGCAACTATGATCAAGCGACTCATCGCCATGCTGGCCGCCACCGCACTGCTGGCCGGCTCCATCGTTTTCTACTATCACAAAACCGGCACCCGCACCGACGGCGTCTACTATGAGGCCACCGGCATCCGACCCGACGCCGCCATCCTGACCGTCAATGGCGACGCCGTCAGCGCCGAGGAATACTTCTACTGGCTGGACTCCGTGTGCGAATATCTGGCCTCCTCCCTGAACGCGGTGCCGGCCTTCAGCGCCGCCCTGACCGAGGACATGACGCTGGGCCAGTACGCCAAGGCCGACGCCGTCAACACCGTGACGCTCTACGCCGTGGCGCGCCAGATGGCCCGCGAGGCCGGTGTCACGCTGGCACAGGAGGACATCGACGCGCTGGATGCCCAGCGGGCGCAGTATGTGGCCTACTACGGCGGCGAGGAGATCTATGCCGCCCAGCTGCAGATCCTGGGTGTCACGGAGGAGCTGCTGCGCAGCATTGACGAGGTGCCCTATCTCTATAACCGCATGTACCAGCAGTTTGCCGATCCCGCCGGCAAGCTCTACCCCGGCGAAGAGGCGCTGCGCACCTTCGGGCAGGAGCAGGGCTACGTCACCGCCCAGCTCCTCTACCTGACCGCAGAGGGTCTGGACGAAGAGGCCGCGGCTGATATGAAGGCCAAGGCCGCCGACTATGCCACGCAGCTGCAGGCCGCCGCGGATAAGCAGAGCACCTACGAAACGCTGGCCGCCCAGCTGGGTCTGACCACCAGCGAGGCCGGACTCACCTTCAGCGCCGCCGATGCCGACGCCGCACTTTATCAGGCGGTAGCCGCTCTGGCGCCCGGTCAGGTCAGCGACGTCATCGAAACCGAAGGCGGCTGCTATGTGGCACTGGGAATGGAGCCCAATTACGCATCTTTAGCGGAAGTTCTTTTCAATATCCGCTTGCAGGAACGGCAGGATAGTGCTAAAGTAGAGTATAGTGGAAAACTCTATGACAGCATCGATGTAACCGCCTTTTACACCGCCCTGTACGAGGCCCGCGCCGCGCTGATGCAGCAGCTGGCAGGCCAGTCCTGACAAGGTTTTCCCTCCGCCGCACAGGCGGCCTTGACTATTGTTAAAAAATTGACTATAATGAATTTCGTTATAGCGGTTTGATTTGATCGGAAACAAAATTTATAGGAGGAAATACTTATGAAAGATCTGTACGTCGTCAATTGCTGCAGAACTGCCGTTGGTTCCTTCGGCGGTTCCCTGAAGAACACCCCCGCTACCGAGCTGGGCGCCATCGTGGTGAAGGAAGCCCTGAAGCGCGCCAACGTCCCCGCTGAGGCCGTGGACGAGGTCATGTTCGGCTGCGTGCTGACCGCCGGTCTGGGCCAGAACGTTGCCCGCCAGGTGGCTGTCAAGGCCGGTATCCCCTATTCCGTTCCCGCTTACACCGTGGGCATGGTCTGCGGTTCCGGCATGAAGTCCCTGATCGAAGGCGCCCGTTCCATTCTGGCCGGCGACGCTGACGTGGTGGTCTGCGGCGGTACCGAGAACATGAGCCTGGCTCCCTACGCCGTTCCCTCCGGCCGCTACGGCGCCCGCATGGGTCACACCAAGATGATCGACACCATGATCCAGGACGGTCTGTGGGATGCTTACAATAACTATCACATGGGCACCACCGCCGAGAACATCAACGACATCTGGGGCATCTCCCGCGCCGAGCAGGACGAGTTCGCCGCTGCTTCCCAGCAGAAGGCTGAGGCCGCTCAGGCCGCCGGTCGTTTCGACGACGAGATCGTTCCCGTGCCCGTCAAGGTGAAGAAGGACATCGTGGAGTTCAAGAAGGACGAGTATCCCAAGGCCGGTGTCACCGCTGCCGGTATCGCTAAGCTGCGCGGCGCCTTCCCCGTGGGCCCCGAGTCCCCCAACCCCAGCGTTGTCCACACCTTCGAGGTGACCAAGGCTCAGGAGACTGAGGATAAGGGCACCCAGCGCGTCACCGCTGCCAACGCTTCCGGCATCAACGACGGCGCTGCCGCCATCATCCTGGCCTCCGGTGAGGCTGTTGCCAAGTACGGTCTGAAGCCCATGGCCAAGCTGATTGGCTGGGGCCAGGGCGGCGTGGATCCCAAGATCATGGGCGTGGGCCCCGTTCCCGCTTCCCGTCAGGCCATGGCCAAGGCCGGCGTCACCATCGATGACATCGACCTGATCGAGGCCAACGAGGCTTTCGCCGCTCAGTCCATCGCTGTGGGCCGCGAGCTGGGCTTCGACCCCGCCAAGCTGAACGTCAACGGCGGCGCCATCTCCATCGGTCACCCCGTCGGCGCTTCCGGCGCCCGCATCATCGTCACCCTGCTGCACGAGATGCAGAAGCGTGAGGATGCCAAGAAGGGTCTGGCTACCCTGTGCATCGGCGGCGGCCAGGGCGTTGCCACCATCTTCGAGAAGTGCTAACTGCTTTTTGAGGGAATGCCTTAAACATCAAAAAAGCTCCTCCGGCATTGGCCGGAGGAGCTTTTTTACCCGCGGCGGCCACATCCGGTTGTTTCCATTTATTTTCAAATCTTTACAGTTTTTTAATTGCTACGGCTTCTGTTTTATTGTATAATAATTTTTCAATACAATACCCTTTGTGTTTCTTGCTTTTTTCAGCAAAAACACGAAATGAGGTGACTTTTTGGCTGTTAAATCGAGATTGAATGAGAAGATGCGGGAAGGCGTGGCCGCCGTGCTGCCCATTGCGCTGATCGTGATGGTGCTGTGCTTCACCATCACCCCGATCCCCACAGACCTGATGCTGGCCTTTGTCATCGGTACGGTCATGCTGATCGTGGGCATGGGCCTTTTCACCTACGGTGCCGAAGCCTCCATGACGCCCATCGGCAGCCACATCGGTGCCAAGCTGACCAAGTCGCGCAATCTGCTGCTGATTTTGTCGGTCAGCTTCCTGCTGGGCGTCATCATCACCATTGCCGAGCCTGACCTGCAGGTGCTGGCCGGCAACGTGCCCCACATCGACTCTACGGTGCTGATCCTGACGGTGTCCGTGGGCGTGGGCTTCTTTTTGATGCTGTCCATGCTGCGTATCCTGCTGGGCGTTCAGCTGCGTTGGCTGCTGCTGTTCTTCTATGGCGTGGTCTTTATTCTTGCAGGCCTGTCCGACCCCAACTTCCTCAGTGTAGCCTTTGACTCCGGTGGCGTTACCACCGGCCCCATGACGGTGCCTTTCATCATGGCGCTGGGCGTCGGCGTTTCCTCTATCCGAAGCGATAAAAACGCCCAGTCCGACAGCTTCGGTCTGGTGGCGCTGTGCTCCGTGGGCCCCATTCTGGCCGTGCTGATCCTGGGCTTCATCTACCGCGGTGAGAGCAGCGAGATCGCCGCCGCCGTGGCCGATACCTATCTCCACACGGTAGAGCTGGGCGGCGCCTATTTCCACGCCATCCCCGAGTACATGCTGGAAGTGGCCGGCGCGCTTGCCCCCATCGTGGTGTTCTTCCTGCTGTTTCAGGTATTCTCTCTGCGCCTGCGCCAGCTGCCGCTGCTGCGCATTCTGGTGGGCCTGCTGTTCACCTATGCCGGTCTGGTGCTGTTCCTCACCGGCGTCAACGTGGGTTTCTCTTCTCTGGGTGTCATGCTGGGCCGCGAACTGGCTGTGGGCTGGACCCGCTGGCTACTGGTGCCCATCGCCATGCTGATGGGCTGGTTTATCGTGCAGGCCGAGCCTGCCGTCCACGTGCTGACCAAGCAGGTAGAAGAGATCAGCGCCGGCGCCGTGTCGGAAAAGGCCATGCACATCAGCCTGTCTCTGGCCATCTCGCTGGCCATGGGCCTTGCCATGCTGCGCATCCTCACCGGCATGCACATCTTCTGGCTGCTGATCCCCGGCTATCTGGTGTCGCTGGCCCTGACTTTCCTGGTACCTCAGATGTTCACCGCCATCGCCTTCGACTCCGGCGGCGTGGCCTCCGGCCCCATGACGGCCACCTTCATGCTGCCCTTCGCCATGGGCGCGTGCGAGGCTGTGGGCGGCAACATTCTGACCGACGCTTTCGGTCTGGTGTCGCTGGTGGCCATGATGCCTCTGATCACTATCCAGATCATGGGTGCCATCTACGTATACAAGACCCGCCGCACCGCCGAAGCCCCCGTTGTGTCCTTCGGCGATGAGGAGATCATCGAACTGTGGGAGGTGGCCTGATGGAACTGAATTTTCTCATCTCCGTGCTGGATCGTGACCGCGCCGACGAGATGACCGCCATCTACAAGGAGCACAACCTGCCCATGGTGGTCACTTTTCTGGGCCGCGGCACTGCCAGAAGCGAAGAGCTGGATCTGTACGGCCTGCAGGCCACGGAGAAGGCCGTGGTCACCGCCGTGGCAGACGGCGAAAAGACAAAACAAATCATGCGCAGCGCCAAGCGCAAACTGTTTATCGACATTCCCGGCAACGGCGTTATGATGGCCGTGCCGGTCAAGAGCGTGGGAGGAGGACGAACCTTGGCTTATTTGACCGATAATACCGCCCCTGAGGGCGGCGCACCCCAGATGCAGTTCGACCACGAGCTGCTGGTGGTGATTCTCAACCAGAGCTATATGGACGACGTGATGAACGCCGCCCGCTCCGCCGGTGCTTTCGGCGGTACGGTGCTGCACGCCAAGGGCACCGGCGCCAAGTACGCCGAGAAGTTCTTCGGCGTGTCGCTGGCCAACGAAAAGGAGGTCATCCTCATCGCCTCCCGCAGCAGCGAAAAGGCCGCCATCATGCGCGCCATTATGGAGCAGACCGGCCCCCATACGCCGGCCGGCGCCATCACCTTCTCCCTGCCCATTTCTTCCGTGGCAGGTCTGAGAAGTGTGGATAAGGACTAAGAAAAGAGGACTGCCGAAGCAGTCCTCTTTCTCATTTTCTGTTTCTGCGTGCAATTTGTCGAACAGTTTTTGATAAAAAGGGTTGACACGGCACCTTGGATGTGGTATTCTAATTCTTGCCAATCTCCGCCGGTGTGGTGGAATGGTAGACACAGGAGACTTAAAATCTCCCGGTAGCAATACCGTACCGGTTCGAGTCCGGTCACCGGCACCAATCCGGTAAAGTGAATATCGCGGAGTAGAGCAGTTGGTAGCTCGTCGGGCTCATAACCCGGAGGTCGGAGGTTCAAGTCCTCCCTCCGCAACCAAAACGAAACAGTCGCCAAACGGCGACTGTTTTCGTTTTTATATTTACTGCATAGGAAAAGCCTGATTTGACAAACGTCAAATCAGGCTTTTTTGTCCAAAAAGGGTCACAGAATACGTTTTAATCGGTTAATCCCAGCTTTCTGCGGCTCTCCTGCCGCAGACGGTCCCGCTCCCGGTCCCAGATCCGACGGAAGGCCTCGGCCGTCTTGGCGCGGACTGCCAGCGGATTTTGGGCGCGGTAGTTGTTGGACGCAGAGCCGTAATAGCCCCAGGCCAGAATGGTACGGGCACCGGCATCATAGGCCGCGTCCGCAGCGGCGATGATATCCTCCTCCCGTCCCAGCGGGTTGTCATAGGTCTGGATCCAGATGTTGTGGTCTTTCTTATACCGGTCGGCAATGCCGATGTTCCAGCGGGCGCCGTTATAGACAAATTCATAGGGGTCGTTGTTCCCGCTGATCCAGTAGGGGTCCGAGCCGATGTTGTCCAGCGTGTCCAGCGCGCAGATCCGGTCCAGCACGGGGATCAGATCCATGGTGGTGGCGTTGCCGTTCATGATGCACACGGTGTTGCGCAGACCCTTGGCGCGGCTGTAGGCGCTGACCTCGGCAAAATAATCCACCACGGTCTCCACGCGGAACTTCTCCACGTCTTCATTGTGGAAAAGGGGCATCTCATAGCCGAACTTCTCCCGGAACAGCGCCCGGCAGCGGGGGCAGGCGCAGCCGTAGATCACGCCGTCGTGGCTCTCCTTCTGGGGCAGATGCGGTTCATCCCAGAAAACGGTTTTGCCGCCGATATAGACCACTGCGTCGATCCACTCCTTGGTAAAGCGGCGGAAATCGGGACTGTTGAGGCAGGCGCGCACGGGATCCATGGAGCCGTCGGAATACATGACGTGGGCGTCGGGATAGTAGGCCAGAAAATGGGATTTGTCCCCGGGAGGGCCACCCAGTCCCCAGTTATCGATCCACGTTTCCATGCCGTACCCTTCGCTCATGGCCACGATGTCCTTCATCACCTGTGTGTGGCGGTCCCAATCGGTGTGGGAAAACATATGGACGATCAGATTGGCATTATGGGACGCCATATCCCGCAGATCTGCCTCCACATGCTGAGGCATGCGGTTTCCGTGATAGGCGTAGCCGGTCTTCAGCGGTCGCATCGAAACACCTCCGTTTGTTGTGATCGAGCTCTAAAAAGAGCTTTTCAAGGGTCAGCGTAGCATATTGCGATCCAAAAAGCAAGCCGAATGCCATCTTGACTATTTCACACCGTAAACAGGTACAATAAGCAGATAATCTGTATCGAGGAGGAATCTTTATGAAAAGTCGGATCCTGACCGACGCACAGGCAATCGCCTTTTCCAACCACCTGCTGCACGAAGAGAAAAGTCCCGCCACTCGCGGCAAATACTTGCGGGATGTGCGCCGCTTTTATGTCTTTGTCGGCAGTCAGCCGATCTCCAAGGAAACGGTCATCCTGTGGAAGCGGCATCTCATGGACACAGGCTATGCTGTCCGCTCCATCAACTCCATGCTGGCCTCCGTCAACAGCCTGCTGACCTTTCTGGGCTGGCATGACTGCCGCGTTAAAAGCATTCGCCTGCAGAGACAGGCCTATTGCACCAAAGACGCCGAGCTGACCCGTGCCGAGTATGTACGACTGTTGGAGGCCAGTCGGAGCGATTTGCAGTTGTCCCTGATCCTGCAGACTATCTGCAGCACAGGTATCCGTGTCTCCGAACTGCAATATTTCACGGTGGCAGCGGTGCGAAACGGTGAGATCACCGTAAACTGCAAGAATAAGATCCGCACAATCCTGATCCCGGGGAAGCTGCGCAAAATGCTGCTGGGCTACGCCCGCCAGATGCATTTGGGTTCCGGTCCCATTTTTCTCAACAAATACGGCGCGCCGCTGGATCGCAGCACGGTGTGGCGGAAGATGAAGCATCTTTGTGCGGCTGCTCATGTAGCAGAGAGCAAAGTCTTTCCCCACAATCTGCGCAAGCTGTTCGCCCGCACCTTTTATCAAAATGAGAAGGATATCGCCAAACTGGCTGATATCCTGGGGCACAGCAGCATCAACACAACCCGCATCTATATCATGACAACCTGTCTGGAGCACCGCCGCCAAATCGACCGATTGGACCTGCTTTTCCCGCAAAAAATAAAAACTGTCACATAATCTGCATTATGTGACAGCGAATAGACTTGTTTTTCCCTAATGTACATACCAATACGAATTAGATTATACGCCGACGAATTCTAAAAATCAAGTCTGCGCAAGAAGAAAAGCGCGAAAAAGAGTCCTCCCTTTCTGCAAGAACAGCAAATGGGCCGCTCCACCTTCCGATTTCTCCGTTTTCCGGCGAAAACTGGGAAGGCTGAAACGGCCCAAAGGCAGATTTTGCAGGCGAAAATCACATAATGCAGATTATGTGTCTTCCCCCGAACCGACTTGTTTGGCATCTTTCGAAAGAACAGCAGGCTTATGCGCGAATCACTCACAGACTACTGCGCCCGCTGCGGCAGCGAAGCGCTTTTGCAGCAATGGCACGGCACCAAAAACGAAGACTTGACCCCAGACGCCGTTTCTTGCGGCAGCCACAAGATGGTCTGGTGGAAATGCGCTCAAGGTCACGAATGGCAAAGTCCTCCCTACAGCCGCGTCGGCCGCAGCAGCGGCTGTCCCTACTGCGCCGGAAAACGGCCCTCGCCCGGCCGCGATCTGGCTTCGCTGTACCCCTATCTGTCAACCCAATGGCACGCCGAGAAGAACGCCCCCCTCACTCCCGCGCAGGTTTTGCCGGGCAGTCACAAGCGTGTCTGGTGGCGCTGTGAGCAGGGACATGAGTGGAGCGCATCGGTAAAATCCCGCACCGGGGGCAGCGGCTGTCCCATCTGTGCGCATAAGGAAACAGATGTCGGCTGCAACGATTTGCAGACCTGCGCACCGCAACTGGCCGCCCAGTGGCATCCCACCAAAAACGGTCCCCTGCGGCCCGATCAAATCTCTGCCGGATCCGGCCGCCGCGTCTGGTGGCGCTGTGAGCAGGGGCACGAGTGGCGTGCTGCCGTCTATGCCCGCACTGCCGGAAAAAACTGTCCCGCTTGTGCCGGAAAAACGGTTGTTCCCGGCCAAAATGATCTGGAAACCTGCGCGCCACAGCTGGCCGCCCAATGGCACAGCGAAAAAAACGCTCCGCTGCGGCCCGATCAGGTATCCGAAAGTTCCAACCGCCGCGTTTGGTGGCACTGTGAGCGGGGGCATGAATGGCAAAGCAGCGTCGCTTCCCGTGCAGTGAAGCTGTCCGGCTGCCCCTACTGCAGCGGACACAAGGTGCTCTCCGGCTTCAACGACCTGCAAACGGTGGCCCCTTTGGTGGCCGCTCAATGGCATCCCACGAAAAACGGCTCCCTCACCCCTACAATGCTCACCTCCGGCAGCTCCCGCAAGGTCTGGTGGCGCTGCAGCGATGGTCACGAGTGGAAAGCGGTGGTTTATTCCCGTACCGGCGCCCGTCAGAGCGGCTGTCCGGTGTGCGCCGGTCGGCCGGTGCGTCATGTGAAATGAGCGATATGCCGGATGTGTGCCGGCATACCTTATTTATATATCCCACATGGACAGGTCCTTCCTGTCCGGTGAACTTGAGAAATTCAAGGAGGAGCGAAAAGATGAAAAGAATGAAACGCGCAGTAAGTTGGTTGATGGCCCTTGTCATGGTCTTCAGCTTACTGCCCACGGCCGCATTCGCGGCGGCAGACGGCGACCCCGTCGTGGTCATCGCCGGCTCGGACTATCAGGCCAGCGACTCCGGCACCACCATGTCCAACATTGCCGCGCAGATCAAGAAGGAATATGCAAGTCCCTTCGGTATTCTGATGGGCGGCGACTATGATGCTGGCATATACAATGCCAACAATGTTGGCACGACAGCTGATGATATCGAGGCTGTGGACGACGTCATTGATAAGGTATTCCCTGACATTGCTGCCGATAATCGTATCTACATTCAGGGTAACCATGAGAACTTCGGTGGTTTGAAGGTTGATGGCACCAACCTGATGAACTATACCGGTTACTATGAAACCGATTATTACGGTGTTTATGCTATTAACCATGATGATTTCCCTTGGAGCGGCAGTAGCAGCACACTCGTGCAGGGCACCGCTGATGATCTGGAAGTGGCCTTGACCGAAAAGAAAAATGCAGGCTATAAGAAGCCGATTTTCGTCATGTCCCACCTGCCCCTGCACTATACCAACCGCGGCGATAATGACTATGCCAGCCTGATTTTTGATGTGCTGAACGAGGCCGGTAAGACGCTGAACATCATCTTCCTGTTCGGCCATAACCACTCCACCGCTTACGACAGTTATCTGGGTCAGAACTCCATTTACCTGAAGAAGGGTGATGCCATCAAGGTTGCAAAGGACGATGGCAAGTCTTACAACAGCGAGACCCTGAACTTCACCTACATGAACTACGGTTATGTTGGCTATACCGGCTCTACCAATGCCGATGCTACCCTTACCATGACCGCTTTCGAAATCAGCGATAACGAAGTGGCTGTCAAGCGCTACAGTACCAACGGTCAGCATACCCTGAAGGCAGCCGGCGGCAACACGCAGCTGCCCAGCGGCCTTTCTGTCAACAGCGATGTGTACGGTCAGGCTGTCATTAGTCTGACTGACGGTACCTCCACCATCAGCGAGATCTCTGCTGACTCCGGCTCCGGCGACAATAACACCGGCTCCGGCGATAACTCCGGTACCATCGGCGGCAGCGGCTATACTTATGAACTGGTCACCTCCATCGAAGCCGGCGAGAAGTATGTCATCGTCGGTAATGACCATCCTGTTGCCCTGATGGACAACAACGGCTCCTTCGGCAGCCAGACTGTCACTATCTCCGGCACTACGCTGACTTCCGATGTGGCCCTGACTGAGTGGACCATTTCCGGAACTGACAACGGTACCATTATCAGCGATGCCAATCATCAGCTGGGTTATGATAACTCCGCTTGGGGGCTTGTTACCGGTGGTACGGTCCAGTTCGATATTACCGCAAACAATGGAAACTTTAAGGTGCAGATGCAGAGAGGTTATAATAACTATAACTTCTACTATGACGGAACCGACTGGACTGATAAGTCCACTTCTGACCACTACGTCCGCCTGTACAAGCTGACCGGCACCGGCTCCGGCGGCGGCTCTGTTGACACCGAGGGCGGCGACTGGGTCACCGTGACCGAACCCGATGGCGGCACGACTACTTACACCTATAAGCAGGCTACCTCCATCACTGCTAACGGCAAGTATGTCATTGTTGGTTACGAAGATGATGTTGCGCTGATCAATGACAACGGCGATTTTGGTTCTGTAACCGATGTCAACATCTCCGGCACTACCATGACCTCCACCACTGAGCTGACCGAGTGGACCTTCTCTGGTTCTTCCCAGGGTTCTGTCTCCGATGGATCCGACTATTTGTATTCCAGCGGTAACGGCTATACCTTCAGAATCGACGGCGAAGATACGCTGTACTTTACCGATAAGGGAGACTATTTTGTCATCGACGGTGCGTCCTCCAACCGTTCTACTTACGCTTTCTATTATAACGGTTCCGATTGGGCGACAAGCAATAATCGAGAGCAATACGTCCGTCTGTTCCAGCTGAGCGGCACTACTCCCGGCGATGACGCCACCCCCGGCCTGTTTGCCAAGATCACCGGCAAGCTGGAGTACAATGTGGAGCGCGGCCTGACCGCTGAGCAGGTTCTGGATCTGGTTCAGGCTGAGATCAAGGGTTACAAGTACGAAGGTACTGCCGCCCCCGGCGATGATGTGACCGGCACTGAGATCACCGAAGAACTGGAGTTCGTTCTGGATTCCAACTATAACGGTGCCAAGGCCGGCGAGTATGCGGTTGCCATCAAGTACAACGATGTGACCCTCGGCACCGCCAAGGTCATCGTCCCCGAAGTGGCGATCAGCGGCTATGGCTGCCAGACCAGTGGCTCCGTGAAGGTGGGCGCTACCGGTAAGGTGAGAACCGGCGCCAACATCACCGTGAATCTGGAGGATGGTACCTCCTACACCGTTCCTGTTACCATGGATATGCTGAGCGGTGACTTTACCACCGCTGAAGGCGGCACCTATACCGGCCTGACTGTAACCTACAACGGTGTTGTGGTCTGCAAGGACTTCACCCTGACTGTCCGTGGGCCCTCTCCCTATCCCGAGTATCCCGATGAGGGCGCCGTGAAGGTCAATAAGACCGCCACCGGCATCCAGTTCCAGTCCACCGGCGTGGCACAGGTGGAACTGTCCGCTTCCGGTATCCCCATGAACCAGGGCGTTGACGTCCTGCTGATTCTGGATACCTCCTCTTCCATGGGCGAGGCGGGTTCCCTGACCAGCGGTACCCGTATGTCGGTTTTGCAGGAATGTGTCAATGCGCTGATCCAGTCTCTGAAGGCGGAACGCGCAGACGGTTCTGTGCCCGATGTGGACTTCTCTGTCGTTGACTTCGCAGGCTATCTCGATTATAAGAGTGTCAACTACATTGAATCCGCCGCAAAGTCTACCAGTGAGGCTCAGCGTGGTGCAGTGCTGCTGGATTGGACTAATGTGCAGAATGTTTCCAGCACTTGGGGCAATGGTCTCACCGAGAAATCCGGTACCAACTATGACCACGGCCTGCAGATGGGCTATGATCAGCTGAGCGCAAAGCAGGTATTGGATAACGGTTCCCGCAAGCAGTTCGTCCTGTTCATGTCCGACGGTGCACCTTTCCAGTATAACGGTGTTGGCTCCAGTGAAGTCGGCAAAGGCAACGCTTTCGAGAAGTGGCTGCTGGGCACCTACACGCAGGATGAGGTAGACGCTCTTAAGGGCGATCACTTTAATAACCCTGAGTTCTACTTTGAGAGCGAGGGCGATGCCCAGAAGAACCGTATCGCTGAAGCAATCAAGGGTTCTGCTAACGAAACTTTCTATATCCCCAGCTATACGGAAGTAGACGGCGAGTGGACTGGTGAGCTGGTAGGTGTCCCCGGTCTGGGTTCTACCATGTACTCTGTTGGCTATGCGCTGGTGGAAGACTATGACAGGAACCCCACCGGTCTGGATGGTATGAATGCCATTCTAAAGACCATCGCCAGTACTTCCGAGGAAACCGGCGAGAAGCTGTTCTATTCTGTTAAGGTTAAGGAAGATCTGGAGGCATGCTTCGATGACTTCGCAGGCGAAGCTCTGATGGCTGCCACCAACGCTCGTTTCGTTGACCAGATGGGCGCTCAGTACGATCTGCAGATGGGCCAGATTCTGGATCTGAATGATCAGCCCGTTGGTGTTGAAAACAAGATCGAGATCCTGTCCTACGATATCTGGACCCGTTCCGACTATCTGGCAGGCAAGTGCACCGCTGACAAGATCGGTGACCGCAAGGGCACTTCCACCGTTCTGGAAACCATCACCTTCAACGCAGACGGCTCCGAAGCTTACTCCGACAAGGCTTCCGTTGGCCCCAACGGCGAAGCCATCGCTGCAGGTGCCAATATCCTGCACGCCGGTGTCATCTACGCCAGCTCCTTCTGGTACAACAGCAACGCCACCGCCGTGGCAATTACCGGCGTGAATATCCCCACCGGTGTGGATGCCAACGGCCTGACCACCGGCTCTACCAACATGCTGCCTGCCGAGACCTTCTACTGGAACATCGGCACCATCAAAACCACCGAGCTGGCCATGCGCTACTATGTGTATCTGGAAGGCTCCATGGAGGGTACCTGCGAACCCGGTTCCTATCCCACCAATGAGTACGCTCTGCTGTACTACAACAACTATCTGAATCAGCCCATCGGCCAGCCCTGCCAGAAGCCTACGTTCTCCCCCACTCTGGCTTGGGAAGCTGCCAACGTGTCCTACGCCTTCTATCTGGTGGATGAGAACGGTAACATCATCGTCAACCAGACCACCGGTGAGACCGGCTCCTTCGCCAATAAGATCGCCGTGACCAATCCTGTGGTGTACGAGGAAGTTCTGCTGAACAACGAGGATACGGTTGAATCCATTGAGGTTGCTTCTCTGGGTGTTTTGCCTGATGGCTATGAGCTGTACGATTCCGGCGCTGTGTACACCATCGAGATCAATTCCGATGCCACCGGCTCCTGGACCATTGCAAAGGGTGACAACAAGAAGGCTACCACCTATGTTACCCACTTCGACCTGGATGACAGCTCCGCTTATACCAACGAGCTGACCAAGAACAGCGATGCTGACTTTACCCACACCGTGGTCTGGTTCGCCGTTCTGTGGAAGATCCAGGCGCTGCCCGACAGCGTGGTCGTGGACTTCGGTCTGCCTGTGGACATCTCCGTCCTGACCAACGACATGTTCGGTGAGGCCGGCAAGCTGGCCGGCGTCGGTGCTTACAGCGATAGCCTGAATCTGGACGGTCATACCATCACTTTGGCTTCCGGCTTTGCAAATGAGTATAAGGCAGATGCTTCCGCAGAAGATATGATGTCTTATGGTGATGCAAAGGCTGACACGTCCACCGGTAAGGTTCGCTACACGCCCAGCACCATGGAGATGAACGGCTATGACAAGTTCGCCTATGCCGTCAACTACACCGGTGCAACTAACCCCGGCTACTACTACGATACCGTCACCGTCATCCCCGCCACCACCATCTACTACGAGGACAGCTTTGTCGACTTTGACAATCTGGAGTGGACGTCCACAGGCACCAATGTCTGGGATGGCTACTGGGCCGTGGATGAATCCGCCAACGGATCCCGCTGGCAGCCCGTGGGCGATCAGGCTGACGTCACGCAGGACGAGGATCGCCCCGGTAAGTACAGTCTGACCGACGCCAACAATATCTACGGTTTCGACGGCGTCAACAAGGGCATGACCACCTACTCTCTGGGCTCGGCTATGAAGGCCACTGTGGCGTATAACCACGCAGCCCAGGCCAGCTTCACCTTCTGGGGCACCGGCTTTGACATCATCTCCATGACCGATACCACTACCGGCACCATTCTGGTGGATGTGTATCCCGTCAATACCGACGGCACGCTGGGTGCTTCCGCTGCAAGCCTGACGGTCGATACCTACTATGGCTACAAGCAGGAACCCGGCGACGCCAATGGTGACGATATTGAGGACACCAACGAGATGATCTGGGTTGTTGATCCCGATGCAGATGACGCCATCTGGCAGGTCCCTGTCATGAAGGTGGAGAATCTTACCTACGGCCACTACAAGGCAGTGATCCGTGCGGTTTATGACACCATCTTCGATCACGCCGGCGGCGAAGAAGACTACGACTTCTATCTGGATGCCATCCGCATTTACGATCCCGCCAACGATGGTGCTGTGGATAACGATACTGTCATCGAGGATGCTTACAAGGCTGACGGCGAGGGTTGGCCCAGCTACATCGAGCTGCGCAACCAGCTGATTGATGCTGAAAAACTCCTTGGCGACTTTAATGCAGATACCAATGGTAACGGTACAGTTGATGCCAACGAGAAAATCACAGGCATGGTCTTTATCGACGGCGACGACACGGTTGGCAATGACCAGATCGCTGATTACATTAGCTACGGCCCCAACAACGAGGTCTATCTGGCCAAGGGTCAAAGTGTGGTCTTTCTGCTGAACGTGCCCGCCAATATCGATAATGTCCATATCGGTATCAAGAGTGCCAACGGCGTGGCTGGCAGCTACACCATGAAGAATATTGCTGCAGCGGATGAAGAGGTGGATGGTAAGACCGTGAAAGCGGGTACGCCCTACAACGAAAAGCTGATCGAGATCACCACTACCACCGACATGTACTATGACATGACCGGCTGGAAGAATGATATCATCGTCATTACCAATACCGGCGAAGGCATTCTGTCCCTGACCAACATCAAGTCCACCTACACCTCCGATCCCAAGGCTGCGACTCCTGTAATGGAAACCTATGACCTGAGAACCGTGGCAGCGGAAGAGGCGGAGAATACCGGCGAGACCACCATCTACATGACCCCTGCCGCAGCAACGCTGACGCTGCGCAGCCTCAACGCTCCCGTTGTGCCCGAGACTCCTGTTGAGCCCGAGCAGCCCGAAGAACCTGAGACTCCTGTCGAGCCCGAGCAGCCTGAAAAGCCTGAGACTCCCGAGGAACCTGAGCAGCCCGAGGAGCCTGAGGAGCCCGAGACTCCCGAGCTTCCCCAGCAGCCCAGCTACGAGGAGACGGTGAAGACCGTGGTCAAGAAGATCGTGAAAACCATCAAGAGCCTGCTTAGCTGGCTGTTCAAGTGAGAGGAGGAAAAAGCAACATGAAAAAGACTTATACCAAGCCCCAGATTTGCTTTGAGAGCTTCGTCATGAACACCAATATTGCCGGTTCGTGCGAGCTGGACACTCCGCTGCCCAGTTCCACGGAATCCTGCGGTTATCCAATCCAGGGCGCTGTCGTATTTGTAGAGGGCATTACCGGATGTACCTACAAACCGCAGAATGGTGTGTATAACGGCTTCTGCTACCACGTTCCCATCGAGTCGAAGAACCTCTTCAACTCCTAACCAAAACCCCCGAAGGCCGCGCCCTGTGGCGCGGCCTTCCTTTCCTATGTGAGGTGACCCCTATGGGTGAACACAAGAACAATCCCCCCAAGAAAAAGCGCTTCTCCGTCCGCACGGCCGTGGTGCTGGGCTGCGTGGTGCTGACCTTCGTGCTGGCCGCCGCGCTGGTGTGGGGCGGCGGCGAGAAAGCGCCGGACAACGACGGCGAGACCCCCGGCTATACCGGCAGCCTCTCCATCAACGTGGGCTCC
>SVMH01000085.1 GCA_015067525.1 Oscillospiraceae bacterium
TCCCATCCTGGAGCTGATGGCTGCTGTGGACGAGTATATCCCCAGCCCTGTCCGTGACGACGAGAAACCCTTCCTGATGCCCGTTGAGGACGTCTTCACCATCTCCGGCCGTGGTACTGTTGCTACCGGTCGTGTGGAGCGTGGCCGTCTGAACCTGTCTGAGGAAGTGGAGATCATCGGTCTGACCGAAGAGCGTGCTAAGACCGTTGTTACCGGTATCGAGATGTTCCGCAAGATGCTGGATTACGCTGAGGCCGGCGATAACATCGGCGCTCTGCTGCGTGGTGTGGCCCGTGAGGACATCGAGCGTGGCCAGGTTCTGTGTAAGCCCGGCACTGTGAACCCCCACACCAAGTTCCATGCCCAGGTTTATGTCCTGAGCAAGGACGAGGGTGGCCGTCACACCCCCTTCTTCAACAACTATCGTCCCCAGTTCTACTTCCGTA
The DNA here is from genome assembly GCA_015067525.1 of Oscillospiraceae bacterium. Taxonomy (GTDB): domain Bacteria; phylum Bacillota; class Clostridia; order Oscillospirales; family Oscillospiraceae; genus Vescimonas. The sequence continues at coordinate 447 of SVMH01000085.1, forward strand.
CCACCGACGTGACCGGCGTCATCAACCTGCCTGCTGGCGTTGAGATGTGCATGCCTGGCGATAACGTCGAGATGGACGTGGAGCTGATCACCCCCATCGCTATCGAAGAGGGTCTGCGTTTCGCTATCCGTGAGGGTGGCCGTACCGTGGGTTCCGGCGTTGTTTCTGCCATCAACGAGTAATTTAATAGAGTTATTCGCTGCATTCAAGCGGCTCGCTTTTCCTGGAAAAGCGAGCCGCTTTTTCTTATGCAGAATGCGGTTTTAAACGAAAAGGGAAAAACCTTTACATCCCACTAAAAAACTCTTGACAAATGTAGGGCTTTGCGGTATAATAGGTGTAAAGCAAAACGCTTTACACACGAACGGAGGGGTAGGTCATGAGCAAGAATCTGGAAATAGCCTTATTACTGGACTTTTACGGCGATATGCTGACAGAAAAACAGCGCAGTATGGTAGATTACTACTATAATGACGACCTGTCCCTGTCTGAGATTGCTGAGAACGAGGGCATCACCCGTCAGGGCGTCCGGGATTCCATCAAACGTGCCGAGGCGCAGATGCTGGAAATGGAAGAGAGCTTGGGTCTGTATGCCCGGTTCCGCCGTATGTGCGCTGATGCACAAGAAATCTACTCTTTAGCTGAGGCCATTCGCCGTGTCAGCGACTATCCCGGTGCTCCCCGTGAGATCGGCGAAGGCGCCACCCGTATCATGGCGCTGGCCGATATGCTGCAAAAAAACTGACCGACCACCAACCCCGCAACACAGAAAGGCAGGTGACTCCCCATGGCTTTTGAAGGACTCAGCGAAAAGCTGGCCGCCTCATTCAAAAAACTCCGTAACCGGGGCAAGCTGAGCGAAGCGGACGTCAAAGAGGCCATGCGCGAGGTGCGCCTGGCACTGCTGGAAGCGGACGTTAACTATAAAGTCGCTAAGGATTTCACCAACCGTGTGGTGGAAGAGGCGGTAGGCGCCAAGGTCATGGAGAGCCTGACCCCGGCCCAGATGGTCATTAAGATCGTCAACGAGCAGTTGGTGCAGCTCATGGGCGGTGAGGCCGCCGGCCTGGCCAATGCCAACCGTCCCCCTTGCGTGATCCTCATGTGCGGCTTACAGGGTTCCGGTAAAACCACCCATAGCGCTAAGCTGGCTAAGATGCTGAAAAGCAAAGGCCGCCGCCCTCTGCTGGTAGCCTGTGACATCTACCGTCCGGCGGCCATCGACCAGTTGTGTGTGGTGGGCGAACGTGCCGGTGTGCCGGTGTTCCAGATGGGTACCGAAAATCCTGTTACCATCGCCCAAAAGGCGGTGGCTCACGCCAAGGACCACGGGAATGACTATGTGATTCTCGATACCGCCGGTCGGCTGCACATTGACGAGCAGCTGATGGATGAGTTGAAAAATATCCGCGGCGCCGTGGAGCCTGCCGAGATTCTGCTGGTGGTGGACGCCATGACCGGTCAGGATGCGGTGAATGTGGCCGCTAGCTTTGACGAGGCGCTGGGCATCACCGGCGTCATCCTTACCAAATTGGATGGCGACACCCGTGGCGGTGCCGCCCTCAGCGTGCGTGCTGTCACCGGCAAACCCATTAAGTTTGCCGGCATGGGCGAAAAGCTGGATGACCTAGAGGTGTTCCATCCCGATCGGATGGCCTCCCGTATTCTCGGCATGGGTGACGTGATGTCCCTTATTGAAAAGGCTGAGCAACAGTTGGACGAGAAGCAGGCGGAGGAAATGGTCCGTAAGTTGCAGGAGGACCGCTTTGATCTGAACGATATGCTGGACCAGTTCCGGCAGATTCAGAAGATGGGCGACCTCAAAAGTATGTTGGGGATGATCCCCGGCATGAGCAAGCAGCTTAAAGACGTGGACATCGACCCCCGGCAGTTCGACCGGATACAGGCCATCATCCTGTCCATGACCCCGGCGGAGCGAGCCAAACCGGAGATCATGAACCCCTCGCGCAAACGGCGTATTGCTGCCGGTTGCGGCCAACGGGTGGAGGATGTCAACCGTCTGCTGAAACAATACGACAGTATGCGGCAGATGATGAAACAGCTCAAAAAAATGAGCAAAAAGGGTGGCAAAGGTATGCGTGGCATGCCCGGGCTACCCGGCATGGGCGGTATGATGCCCCCCATGGGCGGCCGTGGCGGTCGCTTCCCCTTCTAATTCAGTCCACGTGACGTGGTTGAAGATATAAAAACAGTACAGTCAGAACAACTTGGAGGTAATCAATTATGGCAGTTAAGATTCGTCTGCGCCGCACCGGCGCAAAGAAGGCCCCCTCTTACCGTGTAGTCGTGGCCGATTCCCGTTATCCCCGTGATGGCCGCTTCATCGAGGAGCTGGGTTATTACAACCCCCTGACCGAGCCGGCCACCATCAAGATCGACCTGGAGAAGGCCGCTAACTGGATCGCCAACGGCGCTCAGCCCACCGACACTGTGAAGGTGCTGCTGAAGAAGGCCGGTCTGGAGAAATAAGTGTCCCCACAATGACAACCGTGCGTAACAGCCCAGGGGCTGTGCGCCAAACAGGAGGTTTCCCATGAAAGAGCTTCTCATCACCATTGCCCAGGGCTTGGTAGAGGATCCTTCTGCGGTGGTTGTGGAGCAGGACGAGCCTACGGAGGATGGCACGGTGGTGTTCCACCTGCATGTTGCCCCCGATGATATGGGCCGTGTTATCGGCAAGCAGGGTCGTATCGCTAAGGCGATGCGTACTGTGATGCGTGCCGCCGCCACCCGGCAGGATGCCAAGATCGCTGTGGAGATCGATTAAGCCAAAACAGAGGCAGACCCGTGGGGTTTGCCTCTGTTTTCTATCCCGAA
>SVMH01000086.1 GCA_015067525.1 Oscillospiraceae bacterium
TTTCGGTCTGGACCGCAGCATGATCCTCGGCTACGGTCACGACGACCGCGTGTGCTCCTACGCCGCGCTGGAGGCCATCTTTGCCCTGCCCGAAGTGCCCGTGCACACCTGCTGCTGCCTGCTGGCCGACAAGGAAGAGATCGGCTCCGTGGGCGCTACCGGCATGCGTGCCAAGTATTTTGAAAACGCCATGGCCGAGCTGCTCAACCTGACCACCCCTGCCTACAGCGAGCTGAACCTGCGCCGCGCGCTGGCCGCCTGCCGCATGCTCAGCTGCGATGTGAGCGCCGGTTTCGATCCGCTCTACGCCTCTGCCTTTGAAAAGAAGAACGCTGCCTTCCTCGGACGCGGCGTGTGCTACAATAAGTTCACCGGCTCCCGCGGCAAGAGCGGCTCCAACGATGCCAACGCTGAGTTCATCGGCCGTCTGCGCAAGATTATGGATGACAACAACGTGTGCTATCAGACCGCCGAGCTGGGCAAGGTGGATCTGGGCGGCGGCGGAACCATCGCCTATATCTGCGCCCTCTACGGCATGGAAGTCATCGACAGCGGCGTGGCGGTGCTCAGCATGCACGCCCCGCTGGAGATCATCTCCAAAGCCGACCTGTATGAAGCCGTCAAGGCCTACAAAGCGTTTATGATCAACGCCTGAAAAAAGTAAAAAACGACCTCCGCATGTGTTTGAACTGCGGAGGTCGTTTTAGTTGATTTGGCGCAGACAGCATTGTAGGGGCAGGATGCCCACAGCCTTCCCCTTGAGGGGAAGGTGGCTGCCCGAAGGGACGGATGACGTGGGTACTCAGCAGCGCTGTAGGGGCAGGGCATGCCCTGCCCTCGTGTAACTCGTTGCGACGCGCAACTGGTTATGCCTCCGGCCTCTGGACTCCTGTACCCCCTCCCCGCCCGGGGATACCCCGGACCCCAGGAACGGGTAAATTATTTTCGATGTTGAATGGTGCCGCAACTTCGCGCCCACGCCAACTTCGGCGGCGAGGGATGGGACTTGTCGCCGTTTCCTTTGTAGGGGCGAGCATGCCCCGCCCTCGTGCGGCTCACTGCATCGAGCTGCTGGAGGCAGCACGAATATCTCCCCTACGTTGCAACAAGCGAGCCTTGGCCCCCAGTGCTGCGCACGGCGAATGTTCCGGTACATTTTCTCATCGCAGATGTGGGCCAAGGCGGTCTTAGATGCAGCCCCAAACAAAAAAATCCCACCCCCGCGCGAAGCGCGGAGATGGGTGCAGGGCGTCAGCCCTGCTTCTTTTTCTTCTGGATGCCGCTCCAGGCGTGCATAACCAGCGCGGCGGCAATAACGCCGTAGGAAATGAACACGCGGAAGTATTCGCCGATGGCAGCGTCGCCGAAGAGGAACTTGGCGGCAGGCGGAGCCACGATGAACAGCAGGTGGAACAGGATGCAGCCCAGGATGGCCTGCGCGTTGGTGGCCTTGCGGATGGAAGCGCCGCCGACGAGGATGGCAGCACCCGCATACAGGCCGACCTGCTCATGCGCGCCGTAGGTCTGGAAGGCGCCCATGTTCTGCACGAACATCAGCTGACCCCAGCCTGCGAGCACGGTGGAGATCATGATGGCGATCAGACGCACCTTATCCACATTGATACCGGAGGCGTTGGCAACGGTGCGGTTCTGACCCACAGCACGGAACTGCTGACCCAGACGGGTCTTCATGATGGCCACGTTGAACAGGCACAGCAGACCCACCACCATAAAGGTGACCATGGGCACCTTCACCATGGAGAACAGCGCCGCCACAGCGGGGATCTGATACAGCAGGCACAGGCCGGCAGCGATGGCGATCCACAGGATGGCCTTCTTCTGCTGGATGCGCTTGGTCAGCCACAGCACCACCATCACGATGGCCAGTGCAGCACACACCACGTACAGCGCAGTGCCGAAATCCGTCTTCCAGATACCGTCCAGCGCATACTTGATACCGCCGCCGGAGCCGGAGGTCAGGTCGATGGTGTTGGCAACGCCGGTGGAACCCTTAATGACCAGACCGGGGGTCTTGAGGGGAATGAGGTTGCCGAAGATGAACAGGAACAGCAGCTGATAAAGACCGTTGGCGAAGTAGCCAAGGATCAGACCGCCGATCATTTCCTGACCCTTCATCTTGTTGAGCAGCTTACCGATGAGGAAGCCGAAGAACGCAGCCAGAGGCATGGTCATCAGCATGGCGACCAGGAAGCCCGGGAAACCGCCGATGCCCCACTCAATCACCCACAGCACGGAGACCTGCGCGGCCATGGCGCCGATGGTGATGGCGAAGTTGATACCCATACCGGCAACGATCGGGATGATCAGCGCCAGCACGATGAAGGCGTTGCGGCTCAGACGGCCGAACAGTTCATAGATGACGTAGGCAACGGACTGACCGGAGAAGGCCATGCACACTGCGCACAGCACCACGAACATGATGGTAACCGCATTGTTGCGCGCAAAGGTGCCCAAATCAAACTTTTTCTTATTATCCACGCGTGCCACCTCCAGACTTGGTCAGCGCATACAGGATGATGCCGTTGGAGATCAGGATGCGCAGCGTTTCGGAAATGGTGGAACCGGGCACCAGAACGTTGGCAACCGGCATACCCAGCGTCAGAACGCCCTGGAACAGGAACGTACCGATAAGCACATGGCTGATCTTGCAGCGGCTGGTGGAAGCGCCGCCGATGAGGATGGCAGACGCAGCGATGAAGCCCATCTGACGGGGCGCGGTGTAGAGCTGCATGAAGCCGTAGGACTGGGAATACACCAGAATACCCACAGCGCCCAGCACGGTGGACAGCACCGTACCGATCACGCGCATCTTGTCCACGTTGATGCCGGTGGCTTCGGCAAAGCGGGGGTTGTTGCCCACAGCCTGCATAGCGATACCGGTCTTGGAGCGGCTGAACAGCCACACCAGGAAGCAGCACAGCAGCATGAACAGCAGAAGGCCCGTGGGCACCTCAAAGCCGCCAATGCGGAAGGCCAGGGTATCATCCAGAATGTGCTTGAAGTTGGTCTGATCCAGACCGATGGTGTTGCGCAGGCCCGTGCCCAGCGGCCAGCGGAGCTTGAGGCTCTTAAACGGCAGCACCAGCCACGCGATGCACATCAGAGAAACGATGGAGAAACCCACGTAGGTGGTAACGCCCATCTCTTCGCCCTTGAGGCGGTTGAGCAGCTGCGCATACAGCCAGCCGGCCACGGCGGCAATCAGCGCACCCACCACGATGGCGAACAGGAAGCCCGGCCAGCCGGCGATG
>SVMH01000028.1 GCA_015067525.1 Oscillospiraceae bacterium
GCAGGAGCAAAACACAGCATCAGCAAACTTTGTAATTTGGATTGACGGACAACTGCGTCAACATGGTATTTGTGAGGATCTGTACATAGAATCAGGCCCGAACGCAGCCTTCTTGCTGACCGAGCCAAATAAAATACGAAATGGCACATACAAATGGGAGCCGGCAATTTCACCGGTCGTAAATAAATCTAGTGCAAACCCGTGATGTCTATTCGTTACACGCCTGCCTATTAGTTACACGGAGACCATATTCGCTACACGGAGAGGGCTATTAGTTACACGGAGACCTTTATTAGTTACACGGATACCCCTATTCGCTACACGGAGTTTCCGGAAAAAACCACTCCTTGAATAATGCAAAAACGCCACCTTCCGAGTAATTTCCCGGAAAGTGGCGTTTTTACCCCTTTTAAGGGTAAAGTTCAGTATATAAATAAAAAAAGTCCACGCCAACTCTATCAAAGTTAGCGTGGACATATGGTCCATGGAACTGGTGGGCGCGGAGCGCTACGACCCGCGGGATGCCGACTGGCCCTGCTATGAGGTGACGGATCTGGGCACCAGAGGGCATATGTTCCGCTGGGAGGAGTCGGTGGGCTGGCATCAGGCGGTCCGCGAGATGGGTAAATACCTCAGCCGCTATCTGGCAGAAGGGCAGCATGCCGCCGCGCTCAAAAGCGTGGAGGTGGTGGCTGTGGCCTTCATCAGCGGCGTGCCGCAGGTGCTGTGGCAGAGGAAATAGAAGAAATCGGACAACGATTTTCATTTGAAGAAGGAGTATGCGGAATGAGAACGATGATTCTGGTGTGCATGTGTCTCACACTGATCGCGTCTGTGATTATGACCGTTATGGTACTGAAAGCGAAGGAGAAGAAAGGCTCTGCATATGCCTATCTGGCGCTCTTTATTGTGACGATTCTCATTTCCCTGAGGATGATTCTCAAACTGTTGGGAATTTTCTGAGCTACCCTATACAACAAAAGCCGACCTGTATTTCCACAGGTCGGCTTCTCTTTTTTAGTCCTGTTCCAGCAGCACGCCCATCTGCCGCAGCTTTTCCCTCAGATGGTGCAGCGCGTCGGCGTTGGGGCAGGAGAGGGTGTGCAGGTGGATGCCCTCGGTCAGCAGGGACAGGGGCCGTGCGTCGTTGGAGGCCATGCGCTCCATGTACTGGTCCACATCGTAGCGGCTACTAAGCTGCAGCGCGGCGGTGAGCTGGCCGTAGACGGGGTGCTCCACGATCACATCCTGCACGGTGCAGCCGCAGTCCACCATGGCGTACAGCTCCTCGCGGGTCTCCTCGGCGCTGTGGCACACAGCCAGCTGCACCGTCATGCCGCCGCCGGCAGGGATCACATAGCCGCGGGGCGTGGCGGTGATGCTGCAGCCGCCGGCCCGCAGCAGGGCGATATCACCCACGATGATCTGGCGGCTGACGTTATATTGCTTGGCCAGCGCCGTGGCGCTCAGGGGTGCGGCGGCGGAAAGCAGCTGTGTATGAATATGGTCACGGCGTTGGGCGGCGTTCATAATCGTGCTCCTTGTCTTTTTTCTTATCATACACCTGTCAGGACACCTCTGGCAAGGGGAGAATTTACAAAATCGTCATTTGCTTTTGTGGACAAGGGAGTATATAATATATCCTGTATCGTTATAACCTGACAGGAGGCTATCCCTGATGGAGTACACCAGACGCGAGATCATGCAGGACGTGTTCCTGACCTATCTTCCCGCCAAGAAATTCAAAACGAGCTATCTCTCTGCCCAGTTCATCACGCCCCTGCGCGCCGAGACCGCCAGCGCCAACGCGCTGCTGCCGGCGGTGCTGCACCGCGGCACGGTGCGCTGCCCGGATATGGAGCAGCTCAGCGCCGCCATGGACCGGCTCTACGGCGCACAGATCGACTATACGGTGCGCAAAAAGGGCGAGCGGCAGTGTGTGGGCTTTGTGGCCAGCGTCATCGATGACGCCTTTGCCCCCCGGGGCGAGCGGCTGCTGGAGCCTACGGCGCAGCTGCTGGGCGAGCTGCTGCTGGACCCCGTCACCCGCGGCGGCCGCTTTTTGAGCGAGTATGTGGAGAGCGAAAAGACCAACCTCATCGATGCCATCCGCGCCGTGCGCAATGACAAGCGGGATTGGGCGGACCTGCGGCTGATGCAGGAGATGTGCGCCGGCGAGCCCTACGGTGTGCGTCGCCTGGGCGATGAGGACAGCACGAAGAAGATCAACAACCGCAAGCTCTACCAGCACAGCCGCGACTTGATGTCCGCCAGCCGGCTGGAGCTTTACTACTGCGGCAGCGCCGATGAGCAGCGCGTCACCGACGCCCTGCTCCACGCCTTTGCCGCCCTGCCCCGGGGCGTGGTGGAGCCGCTGCCGGAGATGCAGCTGTACGCTGCGCCCACCCAGCCCCGCTTTATCACCGAGACCATGGATGTGACCCAGGGTAAGCTGGCCATGGGCTTCCGCTGTGGAAGCCGCGATGTGCCCGCCATGATCATGGCCAACCTCCTCTTCGGCGGCTCCAGCAACTCCAAGCTGTTCCTCAACGTGCGCGAAAAGCTGTCCCTTTGCTACTACGCCTCCAGCCAGTATGCCCGCAGCAAGGGCATCCTCACCGTGTCCAGCGGCATCGAGACCAAGGACTACGACCGGGCGTTGGAGGAGATCCTGCGCCAGCTCAAGGCGGTGCAGGAGGGTGACTGGGAGGACTGGGAGATCCCCGGCGCCCGCAGTACCATCCTCAGCTCCCTTGCCGCCATGCCGGACGGACAGGGCGCCATGGAAAACTGGTTCCTGGGCCAGAACGCCACCGGCCAGACGGAAACGCCGGAGGAGATGGCCCGTCAGCTTTCCGAGGTGACGCCGGAGCGCATCCGCGCCGCGGCACAGAGCATCCAGCTGGACACGGTTTACTTCCTCAAGGGAAAGGAGGGCGAATGATGGCCAAGATCAACTATCCCCGCATCGGCGAAACGGTGCGCTGGCACCGGCTGAAAAACGGCCTGCCGGTGTGCTTCGTGCCCCGCAAGGGCTTTGCACGGAAATACGCTCTCTTTGCCACCCGCTACGGCGGCATGGACCTGCGCTTTGAACTGGACGGCAAGTGGCTGGACACCCCCGCCGGCATCGCCCACTATCTCGAGCACAAGATGTTCGACACCGAGGAGGGCAACGCCCTGCAGGAGCTGGCCCAGAACGGCGCCGAGCCCAATGCCTTTACCTCCAACGCCATCACCGTCTATTATTTCGATTCCACCGAGAAATTTCTGGAAAACCTGAAGATTCTGCTCTCCTTCGTGTCCGTGCCGTACTTCACCGACGAGAGCGTGGCCAAGGAGCAGGGCATTATCGGCCAGGAGATCGGCATGATCGAGGACAACCCCGAGTGGGTGGTCTATAAGCGCCTGATGCAGGCCCTCTACGAAAAGAGCCCCGTCCGGGTGTCGGTGGCCGGCAGTGTGGAGAGCATCGCACAGATCACGGCTCAGACCCTCTATGACTGCCACAAGGCCTTCTATGTGCCGGCCAATATGTGCCTTGTCATCGTGGGCGAGGTGGACGAGCAGCAGGTCATCGACCTTGCCGAAAAAGTCCTGCCTGGCCAGAGCGGCAGCGTCATCGAGCGCGACTATGGGGAGGAGGAGAGCCTCACCCCCTGTGAAAAGGAAGTGCGCTGCCAAATGGAGGTGGCCATGCCCACCTTCCTTGCCGGCTTCAAGTGCCCCGCCGCGCCGGAGGGACAGGAGCGCATGCGCAACAACATCCTCGGCGAGCTGGCCTGCGATGTGCTGATGGGCGACTCCAGCCCCCTCTTTGCCCGGCTCTACAGCGAGGGACTCATCAACGGTTCCTTCGGCAGCAGCTACGATCTGCTGCCCGGCGTGGCCTACGTCAACGTGGGCGGCGACAGCAACGACCCGCTGGGCGTGGTGCGCGCCGTTCTGGACGAGGCGCAGCGTCTGGTGGCCGAGGGCATCGACGAGGATTATTTCCAGCGCATCCTGCGCGCCAACTTCGGCACCGCCCTCAAGAGCCTCAATTCCTTCGAGTCTATCGCCGTTTCCATGGCGGAGGGCTGCTTCGCCGGCTATGACCCCTACCGCTTCCCGGAGGTGTACGACTCCATCACCGCTCAGGATCTGCTGAGCTTTATCCGCGAGAATATCTGTGAAGAACGGATGGCTGTGTCCATCATCGACCCCAAGGAGGAAGAACAAGATGCGTGCAATGACTGACAGTCCCATTTCCTTCCCCGGCCTGTTCGGCGAGTGGGAATTCACCATGAGCGCCAAGGCGCTGGATATCGGCAACGGGATCTACTGGTACGGTATCCTCATCGCGCTGGGCCTTGTACTGGCGGTGTGCTTCTGCATGACCCAGCGCCATAAGTACGGCATCAGCGAGGATAACATCCTTGACAGCGTGCTCTGGGGCATCCCCTGCGGTGTCATCGGTGCCCGCCTTTACTACGTGCTGTTCAATCTGGACATGTTCCGCAATGCCGACGGCGCCATCGATTTTGGCGAAGTCATCGCCATCTGGGACGGCGGCCTTGCCATCTACGGCGCCGTCATCGCCGTGGTGCTGGTGGCGCTGGTCCTCAGCCGCGTGAAGAAGTTCAGCCTCTGGGCGCTGATGGATCTGGTGGTCATGGGCCTCATGATCGGACAGGCTGTGGGCCGCTGGGGAAACTTCATGAACCGCGAGGCCTTCGGCACCGAGACCACCCTGCCCTGGCGTATGCAGCTGACGCTGCGCACCGGCGAGATCGTGCAGGTGCACCCCACGTTCCTCTATGAGAGTTTGTGGAACATCATCGGCTTGCTGCTCATCGTCTTCGTCGTCTCCCGCGCCCGCCGCTTCGACGGTGAGAACACCTGCTTCTACTTCCTGTGGTACGGCATCGGCCGCTTCTTCATCGAGGGCCTGCGTACCGACAGCCTGTACCTCTTTGACTGGACGCTCTTTGACCAGCCCATCCGCGTCAGCCAGGCGCTGAGCGTGGTGATGATCGTGGTGTCGCTGATCGTGCTGCTGGTGAACATCAACAAGAAAGAGCGCAAACCCCTCTTTGTGGATGTGGTGGCCGCAGCCAAGCTGGCCGAAGAAGCCGAGGCCGAAGTGCCGGTGGAGGAGGTCTCCACCGATGCGCTGACGGCTGAGGAGGAGAGCGCCGCGGAAGAGCCGGCGGAAGAGGAGGCGGAGCAGTGAGCGCCATCGTGATGGACGGCAAAGCGCTGGCCGCCAAGGTGAAGGCCCGCGCCCTTGCCCAAAGCGGCCAGCTGGAGCGCCGGCCGGGCCTGGCCGTGATTCTGGTGGGTGAGAACCCCGCCTCGCAGGTCTACGTCCGTGGCAAGGTGCGCGACTGCGCCGACTGCGGCATCGCCTGCTTTGACTTCTACCTCAGCGCCGACACCACGGAAGAAGAACTGCTGGCGCTGGTGGCGGAGCTGAACGCGCGCGACGACGTGGACGGCATCCTCTGTCAGCTGCCCCTGCCCGCGCACATCACCGAGCGCAAGGTGCTGGAGGCCATCTCGCCGGATAAGGACGTGGACGCCTTCCACCCCGAAAATATGGGTCGCATCCTCCGCGGCGACCCCCGTTTCCAGCCCTGCACCCCCGCCGGCGTCATGGAACTGCTGCACGAGTACGGCATCGAGATCGCCGGTAAGAAGTGCGTGGTGGTGGGCCGCAGCAACATCGTAGGTAAGCCTATGGCTCTGCTGCTGCTGGGCGAAAACGGCACCGTCACTCTCTGCCACAGCCGCACCCCCGATCTGAAGGCGGAGTGCCTGCAGGCCGACATTCTGGTGGCCGCCGTGGGTAAGGTGGATCTCATCACCGCCGATATGGTGAAAGAGGGCGCCGTGGTCATCGACGTGGCCATGAACCGCAATACCGAGGGAAAGCTCTGCGGCGATGTGGACTATGCCGCTGTCGCCGAAAAGGCCAGCTATATCACCCCCGTCCCCGGCGGTGTGGGCCCCATGACCCGCGCCATGCTGATGGAGAACACCCTGACGGCTGCGAAAGCAAGACAGTAAACAAAAAGAGAGAAAACCGACCGGTTTTCTCTCTTTTTTCTATGTAAGGCCCCCTTGTGCAAAGGGGGCTCCACGCAGCGGTGGGGGATTGTCAAATGATCTTCATCACCGCCAGCAGCACCGCGAGAAACGCCACGTTGATGATGGTGAAGAGCTTGAAGAACTTCCCACCCTCGCCGGGTGCGTAGCGCACGAACTGCTGATAGGTGATCAGGCTGGCCAGCGATGCGATCAGCGTGCCGGCGCCGCCGATGTTGACGCCCTGCAGGAGGGCTGCGTAGTTGTCAGTAAACTGGCTTAAGAGGATGGCGGCGGGCACGTTGCTGATGATCTGGCTCAAAAGGGCGCTGACCACCATGGCGTCGCGCTGCAGCAGCTGGGAGAAGAGGGTCTGCACCGCCTCAATGCGGGCCATGTTGCCCGAGAAGGTGAAGAAGGCCACGAAGGTCAGCAGCAGGCCGTAGTCTACCTGCTTGAGGGCCTTGCGGTCGGCAAAGAAGAGCACGGCGGGGATGACAATGAGCCCCACGGCGTAGTGGACGAACCGCAGCACCACCGCCAGCGCCAGCAAAAAGAGCAGGCTGTACAGCGCACCCCGTTTGCCGTCCAGCTTGGCCTCAGCCTGCGGCACCGTCAGCGCTTCGGGCTTGACGAGGAAGCAGCAGGCGGTGAACAGGACGGCAGAGAGCAGGAAGGGCGGCAGCATAATGGCCAGAAACTCCCCGTTTTCCACAGAAAACTTGCTGTAAAGGTACAGGTTCTGGGGATTGCCGAAGGGGGTCAGCATGCCGCCTAAGTTGGCGGCACAGTTCTGGAGGATGAAGGTCAAAGCCAGAAGCCGATCCTTGCCGGTGGAGTGCAGCACAAAGTAGCTCAGTGGCAGGAAAGTGAGGAGCGCCGTGTCGTTGGTGAGGAACATGGAGCCGATGGCGGTGATCCACACCAGCGCCAGCACCGCCAGACGGGTGTTGGGCAGCACGCGTACCACATTGCGGGCCAGAATGTAGAAAAGGTCAATGTTGGCAAAGGCCTGCACCACGGCCAGCACGCAGAAAAGGCAGGTCAGGGTGCGCACATCGTAATAGCCCAGATATTCCCGGTCCGGCGGCACGATGACCACCGTGACGGCTGCGGCCAGCGCCGCGATCAGCAGCACGGCGTGCTGCCTGCAAAAGGCGGAAAATTTCATCTTTCTCTCACTCCGCATGGAAAAAATTCTCACGGTTTGCCATTATAGCACGTTTTTTGCCGCTGGCAAGGGGGCGGCGCGGAAAATGTTTTCCGCCGCGGTGTCGACAGGGTGCGGAAAATGTGGTATCATCGGGAAAAATACAGCAGGAGGTCATTTGCCATGACTGTGGATGTTTACAGCCAGTATTTTTCCGCCCAGTGCGTGTATCACGAGGTGCCCCGCCGCGCCGCCGTGGTGCTTTTGACCTGCGAAAGCGGCGGCGGAGAGGTGCGCTATACCGCCAGCGTCAGCTTCTTCCCCCATCGGGACGAGGAGGATTATGCCATTTCCTACGACGCCTACGCCGAAAAGGAGCTTTTCTACAAAGCCGGCCGCCGCAGTAAAAAGCGGGAGGCGGAGCTGCTGGAGGGCCTGCGTGCCCATGTGGATGAGCTGGCTGCCGGCCTCGGCGGCGAGGTCTTCTGGGATCAGCCCCTGCGGGAAGCACGGATGGGATAATAAAAAAGAGAGAAACCGTTTCGGTTTCTCTCTTTTTTTGCATTTTTGCTTACTTGCCGGCCAGAGCGCGTTCCAGCCAGATGCTGCCCACGTCGATGGCGGCATAGAGGCTGTCCTTCTCGGTTTTCTTCACCACGCGGTCGCGGCTCTTCACCTCGGGATCGGTCAGCTGCAGCTGCACGCTGACGCGGGTGGCCACATCCATATCCTTTTCCTTCTTGGTCTCCAGGATCTGGAACATCACAATGTATTTGTCGGCCATGCTGCCGTAGTAGATCATGTTATCGATACGGCGCAGAGGACGGTTTTTGTACACCAGACCCTGGCCCTTTTTCACATCTGCCATAGTCAAAGCTCCTTTATCAACGCATTAGTGCTTAAATCATACCACGATTCCGTCCGTCTGTCAATTCTTGCCCCGGAAAACGACAAAAAAGGAAAGCCGGCTGCGGAAAGCTCCGCAGCCGGCATCATCATGTTCATACGCCCAGATAATTCTTCACCAGCACCTGCAGCAGCTCATCGCGGTCGATCTTGCAGATCAGCGTGCGGGCACTCTTGTAGTTGGTGATGTAGGTGGGGTCCTCAGACAGGATATAGCCCACGATCTGGTTGATGGGGTCGTAACCCTTTTCCTTCAGTGCTTCGTACACGGACAGCAGAATATGATGGATCTGTTCGTCCTTGTCCTCAACGGTGTTGAACTTTCTGGTAAATTCATCCATGCAGGCATACCACCTTCCTTTTGATATTGGATTCAGTATACCTTGTTTTTTCTCTCCTGTAAAGAGGGAAAATCAGCGCAGAACGGCGCCCAGCTCACTTTCCAGCAGCTCCAAAATGCTCTTGACGTCGGCGTCGGCTTCCTCGCCGGTGATGCTGCGCTCGTCGTTGCGCAGCGTCAGGTTGAAGGCCACGGACTTGCAGCCCTCGGCAATGCCGGGACCCTGATAGATGTCAAAGAGCACGGCGCTCTTCAAAAGGCCCTTGGCACCGCGGCGGATGCAGTCGGTCAGCTGGCCCACGGTGACTTCATTGCGGCACACCACGGCGATGTCGCGGGTGACGGCGGGGAACTTGGGCAGGGGCGTGTAGATGGGATCGCTGCCCTCGGCGGCCATGAGAGCGTCCAGCTTCAGCTCGGCGCAGTAGAGCTGGGCATCGGCGTCATAGTTGCGGGCCACCAGAGGATGCACCTGACCGAACACGCCGATATAGGTTTCGCCGGCGTACACAGCGGCGCAGCGGCCGGGGTGATAGGAGGGGTTATCCTTCACGGCCTCATAGCGCACGTTCTCGCAGCGCAGGCTGCCCAGAATGGCGTCGATCATACCCTTCATGGTGAAGAAATCGGTGTCGCCGTAGGCACCCAGGGTCAGCACCTTGCGCTCGATGGCAAGGCCGTCCTCGCCGCCCAGGGCGTAGGTGCGGGCTACCTCGTACAGACGCACGTTTTTGTTGCGGTAGTTGTAGTTGCGGCTCAGGATCTCCAGCATGGAGGGCAGGGACGTGGTGCGCATGATGGAGGTGTCCTCACCCAGAGGATTGAGGATACGGAAGCTCTCGCGGCGTGCATCGTCGGCAGCCCAGCGGATCTTGTCGTAGTAGGTGGGGGAGATGAAGGAATAGGTGATGATCTCATCGTAGCCCATGCCGCGGCACACGGTGCCCAGATGCTGCTCCATCAGCTGCTCGGCGTTGTAGCCGCCGCGGGTGGTCTCACCGCTCACCAACGTGCAGGGGATGTTGTTGTAGCCGTGGAAACGGGCCACTTCTTCGGCAAGGTCGGAGTAGTGGGCCACGTCGCCGCGCCAGGAGGGCACGGTGATGGTCTCGCCGTCCACGCCGAAGCCCAGCTTGGTCAGGATCTCCTGCATCTCGGCAACAGACACGTCGGTGCCCAGCAGGGCGTTGACCTTGTCGGGGCGCAGCGCCAGCACGGTGGGCTGGGGGACGTAGTTGAGGATGTCGATGACGCCGTCCAGCACTTCGCCGGCGCCCAGCAGCTCCACCAGCTCGCAGGCGCGATCCACGGCGGGCAGGGTGTTCATGGGATCGAGGCCCTTTTCGAACTTGGCGGAAGCCTCGGTGCGCATGCCCAGAGACAGGGCACCCTTGCGGATGCAGGTGCCGTCAAAGCAGGCGGACTCGAACACCACGTCGGTGGTGTCGTCCACGATCTCGCTGTTCAGGCCGCCCATGATACCGGCCAGGCCCACCGCGCGGGTCTCGTCGGCGATGACCAGATGATTGGCGGTCAGCTTGCGGACGTTGCCGTCCAGAGTGGTCAGCTCCTCGCCTTCGGCGGCGCGGCGGACGATGATCTTGCCGCCCTTGACGTAGCGGTAGTCGAAGGCGTGCATGGGCTGGCCGTATTCCATCATCACGTAGTTGGTGATATCCACGATGTTGTTGATGGGGCGCACGCCCATGGCGCGCAGGCGCTCACGCATCCACTTGGGGGAGGGGCCGATCTTCACGTTGCGCACCATGCGGGCGGTGTAGCGGGGCACCAGATCGCTGGCGGGGGTCTCCACATCCAGCAGCTCCACCAGACTGCCCTCGGCGCCGCCCTTCACCACGGGGGTGTGGAGGGTCAGGGGGGCATCAAAGGTGGCGCTGGCCTCGCGGGCCAGGCCGATGACGCTCAGACAGTCGGGGCGGTTGGGGGTGATCTCAAATTCCACCACGTGGTCGTCCAGACCCACGGCGTCGCAGATATCCTGACCGATGGCAAGATCGGTCAGCTCCGCGTCGTCGCTGAGGATCCAGATACCGTTTTCGTAGGCGGTGGGGAAGTCGCGCTGATCGAGGCCCAGCTCCTTGAAAGAGCACAGCATGCCGTCGGAGAGCTCTCCGCGCAGCTTGCCGCTGTGGATCTCGATGCCGCCGGGCAGCTTGGCGCCGTCCAGCGCCACGGGTACCAGAGCACCTTCGGTCACGTTCTGCGCGCCGGTGACGATCTGGATGGCCTCCTCGGCGCCCACGTCCACCATGCACACGAACATGTGGTCGCTGTTCTCGTGGCGCTTGATGGACACGACCTTGCCCACCACAACATTTTCAATATCGCTGCCCTGCACCTCGGTGACTTCCACCTTGGAGCCGGACAGGGTCATTTCTTCAGCAAAAGTACGGTCATCCGCCGTGACGGTGACGAACTCATCCAGCCATTTTCTGCTCAGATTCATATTGTTATCCTCCTAATTGGTTAGAAGAAATATCTCGCAATAAGATATATCAGAATTTAAATTTGTTTTTTTCACCGACATGTGCGGGGAAAAAAACACTTCTCAGTGTGCAAACGTGCGAGCGCAGCGAGTGCGCTGCAGCACACTGCAAAACAATTCGCACAAAATGGCGTCAGCCATTTTGGCGAGGTGTTTTAGAACTGTTCCAGGAAGCGGACATCATTTTCAAAAATGAGGCGCAGGTCGGCGATCTTGAAGCGGCGCATGGCCAGACGCTCCAGACCCATACCGAAGGCCCAGCCGGTGTACTCCTCGCTGTCGATGCCGCTCATCTCCAGCACCTTGGGATGCACCATGCCGGCACCCAGCACTTCGATCCAGCCCTCGCCCTTACAGGTGGGGCAGCCCTTGCCGCCGCACTTGTGGCACTGCACGTCCATCTCACAGCTGGGCTCGGTGAAGGGGAAGTGGTGGGGACGGAAACGGGTGACGGTACCCTCGCCGAACAGCTCTTCCATCACGGCGTTCAGAGTGCCCTTCAGGTCAGCCATGGTCACGCCCTTGTCGATGACCATGCCTTCCACCTGATGGAACATGGGGGAGTGGGTGGCGTCCACCTCGTCCTTGCGGTACACGCGGCCGGGAGCGATGATGCGGATGGGCAGCTTCATGGTCTCCATGGCGCGCACCTGCATGGGGCTGGTCTGGGAGCGCAGCATCACGCGGCTGTCTTCATCAAAATAGAAAGTGTCGGACCAGTCGCGGGAGGGGTGACCCTCTTCTGCGTTCAGCTTATCGAAGTTATAGCTGGCCAGCTCCACCTCGGGGCCGTCCAGAACGGTAAAGCCCATGCCCACGAAGATCTCCTTGATCTCGTCCAGAGCCTTGTACATGGGGTGCTTGTGGCCGATGCGCACTTCCTTGCCGGGGATGGTGACGTCGATGGCCTCGTCAATGAGCTGCTGCTCCAGCTTGGCGGCGGCCAGACGCTCGCGTGCCTCGTCGATGGCGGCTTCCAGTGCGGCGCGGACCTCGTTGGCCACCTGACCCATGATGGGGCGCTCCTCGGGGCTCAGCTTGCCCATCTGCTTGAGAACGGCGGTCAGCTCGCCCTTCTTGCCCAGATACTTCACGCGCAGGGCTTCCAGTTCCTCAGAGGCGGCAGCGGCGGTGATGGCCTCCAGCGCGCTCTTGCGGATGACTTCCAGTTGCTGTTTCATGATGCAAATTCCTCTCCTTATTCAGGTTTTCGGGAGTTTTGGGCAACAAAAAAAGCCCTTTCCTCCCAGCATAGGGACGAAAGGACAACATACTTCCGTGGTACCACCCAAATTCACCGCATCATAGCGGTGCACTCGTTTCCCGATAACGGGGGATGACCCGTCCGCGCATTTCCTCGCGGCAGCTCCCGGGCGAACACAGCGCTGTCATCCCAGACCGGCTTTCAGCCGCCGACCGGTCCTCTCTGACGGATGCGTGGTGCACTGTACTTCCCATTCAACGCCTTTTTACTCAACGATACATTTATAACATAGTGGGGAAAAAGTTGCAAGGGGGAATTTCTCTGCTTTTCGCCGAAAAACCCTCGCATCGCGCAGGATTTCGTGGTATACTATGTGAAAACTCAGGAAGGGAGGCGCGTGTGTGTACCGTATCGACCGTACATATGTGAAAAACCTGCTGCCTGCGCGTGATCCTTACGGCCACAAGGGCACCTTCGGTAAGGTCTTGTGCATCTGCGGCAGCGTGGGCTATACCGGCGCGCCTATCTTCGCCTCCCGCGCCGCCGTGCGCACCGGGTCGGGGCTGGTGTTCCTTGCCGTGCCGGAGAGCATCTGGCAGGTGGCGGCGGTGAAAAGCGATGAGGCCATGCCCTTTCCTCTGCCCGATAGGGACGGCAAGCTCCACGGCTGCTTTGCACAGATCAAGAGCCGTGCCGACGCCTGCGACGCCGTCCTCTACGGCTGCGGCCTCGGGCGCAGCGATGCCCTCGATGAGATGGTGCGCGATGTGCTGACGTTACGGCAGCCGCTGGTGCTGGACGCCGACGGCATAAACGCCCTTTCCGCACATATGGATGTACTGCAGCGCCGCGGCGGAATCACGGTGCTGACGCCCCATGAGGGGGAGTTCCTCCGCGTGGGCGGCGACCTGTCCCGCGGCCGCATCGACGGCGCGGCGGACTTTGCGGTGAAATACGGCGTGTACCTTGTGCTCAAGGGCCACGAAACGCTGGTGGCCGCGCCGGACGGGCGTCTGGCCGTCAACACCACCGGCAACAGCGGTATGGCCAAGGGCGGCAGCGGCGATGTACTGGCGGGTATGATCGTGTCGCTCCTCGGGCAGAGGATGGACGCCTTTGACGCCTGCTGCGCCGCGGTGTATCTCCACGGCCGCGCCGGTGATCTGGCCGCCGCGGACAAGGGCGAGCGGGGCATGACCCCCACCGACCTTCTGGAGAACATCCCCTACGCATTGAAAGAAACAGAGAGTTAACGGGACACGGGAAAGCCTTCCGAATCTGCTCATCGGAGGGAAAAACTGTGAAAAAAGTGCTGCTTTTGACCCTTGCGCTGACGCTGCTGCTGTGCGGCTGCGGCAAGAGGGGAGAGGAAGAGGTGCGCGCCCTGCGAAGCCGCTACGCCGAACCGGGCCAAGTGACCGCGGAGGCGGAGATCACCTGCCATCTGGCGGGGGAGAGCCGCAGCTTCACCGTCGTCACCACCTGTGACGCAGAGGGCGCCACCACCACCGTGACCGCGCCGGAGGAGCTGCGCGGCATTTCCGCCACGGTGACGGGCGATGAGCTGCTGCTGCGCTATGAGGGGGCGGCGGTGTCAGCCGGTCTTCCGTCGGTGCTGTCGCCTGCGGTGTGTGTGCCGTATCTGCTGCGTGCCGTGGCGGATGGGTATCTGCTGGAATACGGCGGCGAGACCATGGATGATCTGGACTGTCTGCGCTGCGCTTTCGATACCACCGCGCCCGACGGCAGCAAGATCCTGTGCACCGTCTGGCTGGAGCGCCAGACGGGCGTGCCGTGCTATACGGAATTTTCCGCAGACGGCTTGGTGGTGCTGACCGTCCGCATGCTGTCGTTTGCGATGATTTGAGAAGAGAGGGAACCGGTATGGAATCCACACTGAAGAGAACATGGGCCGAGATCGATCTGGACGCGCTGGCCCACAACTATCGTACGCTGCGCGCCCACGTGGGCGGCGCGGTGAAATTCTTAGGCGTGGTGAAGGCCGACGCCTACGGCCACGGCGCCGTGGAGGTCTCGCGCCTTTTGCAGGAGCTGGGGGCGGACTATTTGGCCGTTTCCAGCGTGGACGAGGCCATGGAGCTGCGGAAAAACGGCATCACCATGCCCATCCTCATTCTGGGTCACACCCCCCGTGAGCAGGTGGGCCTGATGATCGAAAACCGCATCACCCAGGCCGTCACCTGCCGAGCTAAGGCGGTGGAGTACAGCGAAGAGGCCGTGCGCTGCGGCGGCGAGCTGACAGTACATATCAAGGTGGATACCGGCATGTCCCGCCTGGGTTATCTCTGCGCCGGACGCCATTTTGCAACCGGCGTACAGGGCATCTGCGACGCCTGCGCTATGCCCGGGCTGAAGGCCGAGGGCATTTTCACCCACTTCGCCGTGGCGGATGAGAGCGATGAGGACAGCGCCGCCTATACCGACGGTCAGCTGGCCCTGTTCTGCCGCGTCATTGACGCTGTGGAGGCGCGGCGCGGAGAAAAATTCGCCCTCCACCACTGCGCCAATACCGGCGCCACCGCTGCGCGAAGCGACACCTATATGGACATGGTGCGCCCGGGCCTGCTGCTCTACGGCTGCGGCGAGTTTGCCCAAGAGTTGGGCCTGCAGCCGGTGATGACATTGAAAACCACCGTCAGCACCATCAAGACCTACGACGCCGGTACCGACGTCAGCTACGGACGGCTCTATACCACCCCCTGCACCACCCGAATGGGCGTGCTGCCCTACGGCTATGCCGACGGCTTCCAGCGCTGCCTTTCCGGCAAGTGTGAACTGGTGACCGATCACGGAAAAGCCCCTCAGCGGGGCCGCATCTGCATGGACATGTGCATGATCGACCTGACGGAGCTGCCGCAGGTGGATGTGGGCGACGAGGTGGAGGTGTTCGGCAAGCGAAACCGCGTGGACGATCTGGCCGCTCTGGCCGGCACCATCCCCTATGAGCTGACCTGCGCTGTCAGCAAGCGGGTGCCCCGCATCTATTTCCGCGGCGGACAGGAAGTGTCCCGGGAGCTGCTGCTGCGCTTTTAAGGCACGGGAGCGGCCGGACGGACATAAGATAAAACGGGACCAAGAGAGGACGCCGGAAGGCGTATAAATTCCGCGGCTGCGTGGGAGAATGAAAGTGACCCGCATCAATAACGGGTACTTCTTCTGGCGGCGGAGTGTGAACTTTGTGGAACCCATTGTCAAGCGCGGCGAGATCTATTACGCCGACCTCAGTCCCGTGGTCGGCAGCGAACAGGGGGGCGTGCGCCCGGTGCTGATCGTGCAGAACGATACCGGCAACCGCCACAGCCCCACGGTGATCGCGGCAGCCATCACTTCCCAGACGGGGAAGGCCAAAATGCCCACCCATATCGAACTGGCGGCGTCCTGCTGCGGCCTGCCCAAGGATTCGGTGATCCTGCTCGAGCAGATCCGCACGCTGGATAAGCGGCGGCTGCGGGAGCGGATGGGCAAGGTGGACGGCGCGGTCATGGAAAAAGTGGATACGGCCATTGCGGTCAGCTTCGGCCTGAGCCGCAGCCGACTGGTATAGCGGGCATTTTTTCCGCCCGGGACTGGCAAGTGCGAGCACTCCTGCGCATATACTGCGCGGGAGTGCTTTTTGCATGACTGTAAGGAGGTGTGTCATGGAACTGCGAACGGCGGACGGCACGGCTGCCGGTACGGCAGTGGTGCAGCGGCAGGGGTCGGATACGGTGTTCACCGTTTCGGCTCATCTGCCAATCGGTCTGTGGCGCATCGTGGCCCGGGGCAGCGCGGGGGAGCTGGCGCTGGGAGTGGTGGAGGGCGGCGCGTGTACGCTGCACCGCCGCTTTTCCCACGCGCTGACAGACCGGCTGGGCGCGGTGGAATCGGTGACGGCCCACGCCGCAGGTGCGCGGATGGAGAGCGAATGGCAAGCCTGCGGCCGCGGCACGGCACCGCACCTGCCGCCCGGCGCCCTGTGGCGTCCGGCGGGGGAGGGCCGCGCGCTGGCCCTGCCGTGGACGGACAACACCCCCTTTCCACGTCCGGAGTGGTTCTGCCTTGCCCGGGTGGGTACCATGGCGGGGCGCACGTGGGTCTTTTACACGCTGGATAGGGAGGGGACGCCTGTTTTAGCGCAAGAAAATGGCGTTTTTTCCGTAATTCCCTCTACCATATCTTGTGGCGATGTGGTATAATACCCATAAATCAGCCGTGTATTGCGGCGGAAGGGTGTGGATAGAGAGATGAGATGTCCCTATTGTGGTTATAAAGAGAGTAAGGTCGTGGATTCCCGTCCGGCAGAAGAGGGCAGCAGCATCCGCCGCCGCCGCGAGTGCCTGTCGTGCGAAAAGCGCTTCACCACCTATGAAACGGTAGAAAGCCTGCCCATGGTGGTCATCAAGAAGGACGGCAGCCGCCAGAGCTTTGACCGCAGCAAGATCCTGCAGGGCATCCAGCGCTCTTGCGAAAAGCGTCCCGTGTCCGTGGCGGATATGGAGCGTATGGCCACCGAGATCGAGCAGGAGATCCAGAACTCCCTCGAGCGCGAGGTCAGCACCGAGGCCATTGGCGAAAAGGTGATGGAAAAGCTGAAGAAGGTGGATGAGGTGGCCTATGTCCGCTTCGCCTCCGTGTACCGTCAGTTCAAGGATATCGACACCTTCATGCACGAGCTCAGCAAGCTCCTCAACGAGAAATAAAAGAAAACACCTCCGGCGGCATACCACCGGAGGTGTTTTGTTCTTCTTTGCCTTCCCCTTTGGGGGAGGGTGGCGCGCAGCGCCGGATGAGGGGATGCCGCCTCACAACACATTCTCGATCCGCACCTGCTCCATCTCGCACAGCAGCTGCAGCTGGCTGCGCAGGTCTGCGATGTGGGCGCGGAACTCCACGCTGTCCTCTTCCTCCGCCAGTACCAGACCGCGGCAGAAGAGTGCCTCCGCCTCGTCCAACTCGTCGTGCTCCATGGTGATGTGGAGCCACAGCTGCACCTGCAGCCACTGGCCGTACAGCGCTTCCAGCTGCGCTTCGGCATCTTCCCACGCATCTGCCTGCGCCGCGGTGTCGATGGCGGTCAGCTGCGCCTGCCAGTCCTGGCATTGGCGATGCAGATGCGCGCCGTTCCACAGGCATACTGCCAGCAGTGCCGTCAGGATCAGTAAGGGCACGGCATAGGATCTCATGTTGCCCCCTCCTTCAAAACGCACACCACCGCGCCCGCGTCATCCACCGTCAGCAAAAAGACGTCGGCGGCGCAGCGGCAGCCCTGCTCCTTCAGCTGCCGCGCCAGCCATTTTTCCTCCAGCCCCGCCGCGCGCAGGTTCTCCCGCAAAAGACGCCCGTCGTTGATGATGACCCGGGGGAGGAAGAGGTCGTCTGCCACCGTCACGCCCGCTTGCTGGGGCGTCAGCGGCTGTTGGGCGGGGTAGAGGAGGACGGACAGCTGCCCGCTGGTCTCAAGGACGGCATATTTCACCGTCTGCAGGTCGGTGACGCCCTGACACCGCAGCTCCTCCATCAGCTCGTCGACGGTCAGGCGGTTGCGGCGCATGGCCTGCTGGGAGATCACACCCTGTCGGATGATCACGGTGGGCTCGCCGCAGATGAGAGCGCGAAACCGCACGCTGCGCAGGCTCAGAAAGCTCAGCAGCATACTCATGCACAAGATCACGGCAATGGGCAGTACGCCGCTGAGGAGGGGGATGCCGAAATCCTGCATGGGTACGGCGGCAAGGTCGCTTAAGAGCATGGTCAGTACCAGCTCGTTGGGCTCCAGCTCACCGATCTGCCGCTTGCCGGTGAGCCGAAGCCCGATGATGAGTACCAGATACAAAATGATGGTGCGGAAAAACGCAGTGGCCATGGGATCACTCCTTTTTGGCATAGTTTGTGCCGGAAGGGTGAGAAAAATCCCCCGGAAGAGCGAACTCTTTCGGGGGAGAGAAATCAAATCGGCGTACCTTGCGGCGGCGTGGTGAACATAGGTGTCAGCTTTTGGGGCGGACGCTGTTCCCACAGGGGGAACGGTTTGCGGATAAGACCCTGCTGGGAACAGAGCCAGTATTCATCTCCTACCAGGCAGCCGGGGAGACGGTCCGGCAGTACATATTGCGCCACGATTCTGTGTTCCGCTTTGTCCATGATGATGCCGAGAGCCTCACCGATATAAACAATCTGCAAATAGCGGCTGGTGGGCGAATCGTGCAAAATCTGCGGATAACCGAAGGGAATTTGAAAACTTGGGCAGTTTTCCACAAGAGAAAATGAATCATTATGCGCAGGAAGACAGATGGATAAGTCGTCCCTCAAAAGGGCGGCAGGTGTTTTCATAAAAGAGCCGCATCGCTGCGTGCTGTCATACTGCCAACGCAGGACAACGGTGAAGCGTGGGCGGGAAAAGTCTTCTTCAAAATCGGCGCGCAGAATACAGTGTTCGCTGATGGCACCGGCTTCCGTTTCGGTGCGTTGGGTTTGCAGGATGTGAACAAGTTTTCCGCCGCTGTCACAGACCAGGTCGCAGGTGGAACGCAGGACTTCTTTGATTTTACAGCACTGCAATTCGCCGGATGCAAGGTTCACGCGAACAAGATAATGCTTGTTGTACTTATCGTCCAGCCAGAAGACAAAATCCTTCGTGGGGCAAAGCCGCAGAGAAGACGGGGAGGAGTGGTACTGGGGGCGGAGCGTGTTCCATAGGGAGGTGCCATCGGGTAAAGACAAAAGCTCGATTTTTCGGTTGCTGAGAACCAGCAGCTTTCTGTTGGGGAGAAAGGCAAGGTCCAGCACGTAATCATAGTCTTTCTGAAAAAGGAGATGTTCTCCGTTCCCGGAATAGACGGACAACTTTTTGTAGGCCGCGGCCATATATGCGCCGCTGGACCATAACCGACGCGGGCCTTTCAGCCGGGAAATATCCATATCCGCCCTCCTTCCTGTTTTTTTCTATCATACCATGCCGCCGCTGCCGCTGTAAAGAAAATCCCCCTTTCTTTTTCCTCCGTTATCCGTTATAATGATTCTAACTATGTCAAACCAACGGTAAAGGAGTGTGCGTGATGGTACCTGAACTGGAACAGGCTTTGGCCGGAGCCAAAACCATGTCCATCGTGGGCATGTGCAAAAACGCGGGTAAGACCACCGTACTGAACTGGATCCTGCAAAATACGGGCCGTGAGCGCGTGCTGGGCCTGACCTCCATCGGCCGTGACGGCGAGTCCACCGACGTGGTCACCGGCACGGAAAAGCCCAGCATCTTCGTCCCCGAGGGCACCTTGATCGCCACGGCCAAGGACATGCTGCGTCTGGGCGACGTGACGAAAGAGATCATGGCCACCACCGGCATTCCCACGCCTCTTGGCGAGGTGGTGGTGATGCGCGCGAGAAGTGACGGCTATGTGCAGATCGCCGGCCCCTCCATCACCACCCAGCTCAAGGCGGTGAGTGAACTCTTCTTCGAGCTGGGTGCCGACCAGTCCATCATCGACGGCGCGCTGGGCCGCAAGTCCCTGGGCGCAAGAGCCGTGGCCGAGGGCATCATCCTCTGCACCGGCGCCAGCTACCATATGAGCATGGAAAAGGTCATCGAGGACACGGTGAACATCTACCGCATCATGAACCTGCCCAAGGCAGATACCCTGCCCCCCGAGGTGGAGGGCACGCTGGAAAAGACCCTCAAACAGCACGGCGAGGCCCTGGTGAACGGTGCCCTCACCGACACCATGGTGGTGCCGCTTCTTCGCAGCGGTGTGCTGCGGGGCGGCCGGCTGGTGGTGCGCGACCCCAGCAAGGTGCTTTTGAAGCCCGACACGCTGGATAAACTTGCCACCCGCGGCGTTGCACTGCAGGCGGTGGACGCCGCGCGGACGCTGTGCGTCACCATCAACCCCGTGTCCGCCTACGGCTGGAAGTTCGACAAGGATGAGTTCCGCCACCGCATGAGCGAGGCGGTGGACGTGCCCGTCATCAACGTAAAGGAGGCGCTGAAATGATCGCCATTCGTTTTGAAGAGAGAGAGAAGATCGGCCTGCAGTACGCGCTGGAGACGCTCCACGGCTGCAGTCCCTTCGGCATTGAAAAGATCCGCCGCCTGCGCTTCTACGCCCCCGAGGAGCGCGAAGAGCTGGAGACGGAGCTGTATAACGTGGAGCAGGCTGCCAAGTACGGCGAGGAACTGAAGAACGTCTACGACAAGATCTGCATGCTCCTTTGCCAGATGAAGGAGATCCGCGGCACCCTGCGTCGCATCAAGAACGGCGACACCCCCGACCATGTGGAGCTGTTTGAGCTGAAGAACTATCTCCAGCGCATGGAGACCATGATCCCGCTGGTGCAGCAGGTGGATGAAAAGACCCACTTTGAAAACCTCGCCTTCCACGATCCCGCCCCTGCTCTCAGCGTACTGGATCCGGAAAAGACCCGTTCCCGTGGTTTCTACATTCCCGACAGCACCACGCAGAAACTCCGTGAGATCCGCCAGGCCAAAAAGCAGATCGAAGAGCAGCTTTACCACGCCGCCACCGACGCCGAGAAGGACGAGCTGCGCCAGCGCCGCACCC
This sequence comes from Oscillospiraceae bacterium, assembly GCA_015067525.1. GTDB lineage: Bacteria > Bacillota > Clostridia > Oscillospirales > Oscillospiraceae > Vescimonas. Next base: position 20,731 of record SVMH01000028.1, read on the forward strand.
GCATCTGTGCCGAAGAGGACAGCGAGGAGATGAAGATCCGCAAGTCCATGGGCGCCCGCCTTGCCCCCATGGCCGACGAGATCCTCAGCGATATCGACACCGTGGGCCGTCTGGACTTCCTCATCCAGAAAGCCCGCTTCGCCCTGCGCTACGGCGGCATCCGTCCCCGGATCACCGACGGTGAGCTGGAGCTGGTGGATATGATCAACCCCGAGCTGGTGGACCTGCTGCGTGACAAGGGCAGAAGCTTCGTGCCCGTGTCTATCGCTCTCCGCCGCGGCGCCACGGTCATCACCGGCGCCAACATGGGCGGCAAGTCCGTGGCCATGAAGACGGTGGCGCTGAATGTGGCGTTGCTGCAGGCAGGTTTCCTGGTTTGCGCAGAGGAGGCAAAGATGCCTTTGTTCCACAGCGTGCAGATGCTCTTTGATGACCTGCAGTCCATCCAGTCCGGTCTTTCCGGCTTCGGCTCCGAGATCGTCCAGTTCCAGAAGGCGCTGGGCGAGGTGGAGCAGGGTTACTCCCTCTTCCTGCTGGACGAGTTTGCCCGCGGCACCAACCCCGACGAGGGCGCCGTCATCGTGCAGGCCGTCACCCGCTACTTAAACGGCGTGGACGCCATCAGCCTCCTCACCACCCACTACGATAAGGTGGCCGAAAACGCCAATGCCCACTACCAGATCATCGGTCTCAGGGACGTGGATCCCGAGAAGATCCGCGCAGAACTGGCGGCCACCGGTGATGACGGCATTCAGGTCATTGCCCGCCACATGAACTACGGCCTCTACCGCGTGGAAGGCAAGGCGGACTGCCCCCGCGACGCGCTGAATATCTGCCGGATGCTGTCTCTCAAACCGGAAATTCTGGCGCAGATCGAGCAGTCTTACTGAGAATCGGCACCTTTTGGCGGTTTGATGAAAAATCCGTCAGGGTGAGAAAAAATTATTTTATCTATAAAATTTTATTGTTTATTTTCTCACAAATTCCCTTGACAAAAACGGTGAATGTCGTATAATTTAGACAGTGAATTCCGTATATAGTCAATAGAGGCGCGGAAAACAGGGTACCGGTCTGCAATGGGTTCAGGCACTTGCAAAAGCGGACAGGGAAGGGGTTTTCCGCCGAAAGGACGGAGTCGGCCTGCGCTTTTGTCCTTGGTTTCGTCGTGTAAGCGGCGATACTGTCATGTTTTTTGTGTAAGACATGGAGCGCTATTGGTCAACCAGTTGACCGATAGCGCTTTTTTTCGTGCCCAAACGACTTGGCGCTGAGGAACAAAACAGGCGGAATTCTATGAGCAATCCCCGAAAGAAAACAAAAATAATATTTTTTTAGGAGGAATTTTATCATGGAAAAGTACACTTCTACCCTGCGTCTTCGCATGAGTGCCAAGGATGCCCACTACGGCGGCAATCTGGTGGACGGCGCCCACATGGTGCACCTGTTCGGTGACGTGGCTACCGAGCTGCTGATCCTGTGCGACGGCGACGAGGGTCTGTTCTGCGCCTATGACAAGATCGAGTTCCTGGCTCCCGTGTACGCCGGCGATTACATCGAGGCTTACGGTGAGATGGAGAAGATCGGCAACACTTCCCGCGTCATGAACTTCGAGGCCCGCAAGGTCATCGTCTCCCGCCCCGACATCAGCGCTTCCGCCGCTGAGGTTCTGGCCGAGCCCATCGTTGTCTGCCGCGCCCACGGTACCTGCGTCACTCCCAAGGAGTGCCAGCGCACTACCAAGAAGTAAGAGAGGGAGAAGAGAATGGAAAAGCTGATCATTACTGCTGCTATCTGCGGCGCAGAAGTTACCAAGGAGCACAATCCCGCCGTCCCCTACACCAAGGAGGAGATGGTCCGTGAGGCCAAGTCCGCCTACGATGCCGGCGCTGCCGTCATCCATGTCCACGTCCGTACCGACGAGGGCAAGCCCACTCAGGACAAGGCCCGCTTTGCCGAGATCCTGCCCGCCATTCAGGCCGCCTGCCCCGATGCCATCCTGATCCCCTCCACCGGCGGCGCCACCGGCATGACCCCCGAGGAGCGCCTGCAGCCCACCGAGCTCTTCCCCGAGATGGCCACTCTGGACTGCGGTACCTGCAACTTCGGCGATGATATCTTCGTCAACGACATGCCCACCATGCGTGCCTTCGGCAAGCGTATGCTGGAGAACAACATCAAGCCCGAGTATGAGTGCTTCGAGATCGGTCATCTGGACACCATCCTGACCATGGCTCAGAAGGGTCTGGTTCCCGGCGCTCCCATGCAGTTCAACTTCGTGCTGGGCGTTTCCGGCTGCACCCCCGCCACCCCCGAGAATCTGGCCTTCCTGGTCAACAAGATCCCCGCCGGCTCCACCTGGACCGTCACCGGCGTCGGCCGCGGCGCATGGCCCATGGTCGCTACCGGTATCATCATGGGCGGCCACGTCCGCGTCGGCTTCGAGGATAACATCTATCTCGAGCGCGGCGTGAAGGCCAAGAGCAACGGCGAGCTGGTGGAGAAGGTCAAGGCCTTCGCCAAGCTGCTGGGCCGTGAGGTCGCCACTCCCGCTGAGGCCCGCGAGATTCTGGGCCTGAAGAAGTAAGGAACAAAAATTTACATAGATCCCCCCAAAAAAAACGAAAACGAATCAAAAAAACAAACAAATTTTAGGAGGAATTTTATCATGGCTGAACTGAAAGGCAACAAGTACGGTATTCATCGCGTTATCGAGCCCCAGGGCGTTCTGACCCAGGCTGCCTGGAGAATCGACAACGATATGTCCAAGGTCTATTCCAACGAGATCGTCTGCGACGTTACTTCTCTGAACATTGACTCCGCTTCCTTCACCCAGATCGAAGAGGCCTGCGGCGGCGACGAGCAGAAGATCGGCGAGATGATCATGGGCATCGTCGCTGAGCGCGGCAAGCAGCAGAACCCCGTCACCGGTTCCGGCGGTATGTTCAAGGGCGTCGTCGCTCACATCGGTGAGGACCTGCTCAAGAAGCCCGGCTTCGACCTGAAGGTCGGCGACAAGATCGTCTCCCTGGTCTCCCTGTCCATGACCCCCCTGAAGATCGAGAAGATCCTGGCTATCCACAAGGATATCGACCGCGTTGATATCGTCGGCAAGGCCATCCTGTTCGAGTCCGCCCTGTATGCCAAGATGCCCGAGGATATGTCCGAGCCTCTGGCCCTGGCCGCTCTGGACGTGGCCGGTGCTCCCGCTCAGGCCCGCAAGCTGCCTCACGAGGGTGACTATGTTCTGATCCTGGGCGCCAACGGCAAGTCCGGCGTGCTGTGCGGCTGGGAAGCTATGAAGAAGGTCGGCCCCAACGGTAAGGTCGTCGGCGTTGTCCGTAACCCCAAGCAGGTTCCCGATCTGCTGGAGCTGGGCGTTTACACCGACGTCATCGTTGCCGACTGCACCAAGCCCGTTGAGGTTATGGAAGCTGCTCTGGCTGTCTCCGGCGGCAGAGAGTATGACCTGTCCATCTGCTGCGTGAACATCGAGTCCTGCGAGATGTCCGCTATCCTGCCCGTCCGCGATGACGGCAAGGTCTACTTCTTCTCCATGGCTACCTCCTTCACCAAGGCTGCCCTGGGCGCCGAGGGTATCGGTAAGGACGTTGAGATGATCGTTGGTAACGGCTACACCAAGAACCACGCCAACATCACTCTGGACGTGCTGCGCGAGAACGCCAAGCTGCGCAAGCTGTTCGACGAGAAGTACTGCTAAAAGAACAAACCGATGGCAGGGCGTCCATGGCGGCCGCCCTGCCATCCCCCGCATTCCCCTATATTTAAATTTAAAGGAGAAATACGATTATGGTAACTCGCAATGGTCTGTTCGCTGACGTTCCTGAGCATCTGTGGAATGACTGGCATTGGCAGGTGGAAAACCGCGCCGAGACCGTGGAAGATCTGAAGAGATACATGACCCTGACTCCCGAAGAGGAGAGCAGCGCTGCCAAGACTCTGGGCATCCTGCGCATGGCCATCACTCCCTACTATCTGTCCCTGATCGATCTGGACGATCCCTTTGATCCCATCCGCAAGATGGCTATCCCCACCGAGGCTGAGCTGTATCACGCCGACTATGAGGATGCCGACCCCCTGCACGAGGATGTCGACTCTCCCTGCCCCGGCCTGACCCATCGCTATCCCGACCGCGTGCTGCTGCTGATCACCGACCAGTGCTCCATGTACTGCCGTCACTGCACCCGTCGTCGTTTCGCCGGCCAGAATGACTGCGAAGTCCCCATGGCTCAGATCGACAAGTGCATCG
>SVMH01000029.1 GCA_015067525.1 Oscillospiraceae bacterium
GATCGCTCCTGAATACGCTGAGCGCAACGGTGGTTACACCCGCATCATCCGCACCGGCGTTCGCCGCGGCGATGCTGCTGAGACTGCCATCATCGAGCTGGTTAAGTAAGCAAACAGTACAAAAAAGAAAATGCCCTTTGCAATGGTGAAAACCATTGCAAAGGGCATTTTTTCGTTGTGGGAGGAATAAATCCATGCTATACTGACTATAGAAACTTCAGGTTGCGCGGATAAAAGCGCCGTGCAACTTCAGGTTGGTGGAAATTTTGCCGCCGCCTGTGCTATCCTCAAAGAAAAAAGAGGGGAGGAGACCCCATGGCAAGAGTCAAATGTAACGCCTGCGGTAATCGCTATGACTATCACGAAAACGGCTGCTGCCCCGATTGCGGCGCCTATAACCGCCCGCCCCAGCGCGACCGCGTGGAGGCCGACGGTACCGTTCACCATATGAGCGATGCCGACTTCATGGACAATACTGCCAAGCGCCGCCGCAGTCAGGGCGGCAAAGTCTGCTTTGAGCAGGATCACTGCTTTGAAGAGCAGGCCCGCAAGGTGCGCGGCAAGTCTTCGGCAAGCGGCAAGAAGAGCAGCACCGGCAAAATCTTTGCCATTATCATCATCGTCATCATGGCGGTCAATATCCTGCCTGTCCTTTTGACCATGTGCAGCGTCGGCGGCGTGGTGGGCGGCATCATAGACGAGATCTTCGATCAGGAGGTCGGCACGGCGGAGCCGGATTACGCCCCTGTGCCGGTGGATCCGGAGAATGAGATGACCCAGACCATCGCCGTGGGCCAGCCCTTCCTGTGGTGGGAAGAGGACGCCGTTGTGACGGAAGTCGCCATGGAAGAAGACGGTGATCTGACCACGGTGGAGCTGACCGTGCAGCAGGCCAAACCTATCGCCGATCCCTATGTCCAGTATCTGCTGCCCGACGGCAGTCAGGTGATCGCCTCTCACGACCGGATGGAGCAGAAGGACGAAAACGAATTTATCTATTCCTTCACTTTGCACGACCGTCAGCCGGGCAGTGAGTGCTACGCCGTGTTCGTCGGGGAGAATTCCGATGTGTGGTGTGAATTCCTTCTGCCGCTGACAGTGAGCGGGGAATCCGCCGGGGATGAGCAGGTGCCGGCAGACAAGGATGACCAAACTGAAACGCAAAAGCCGGATAAGCCGGATAAAGTCGATCCACCCGCCGTGACCGTGCCGGACAATGCGGTCGTGGGCGCCGGAGAAGAGGTGGAGGTGGGCAAGACCTTTTTGTGGTGGGGCAAGGAAGCCCGCGTGCAGAAGGCGTCCGTCTATGAGTCCGGCAGCAGCACGGACGTCAATATGACCATGTACCGCGCCGACAGCTTCGACGATCCTGTTTTGCGCTATACCACCGTCCACGGTGGTCAGATGATGGCCTTCTGCCAGAAAACCACCAGTCTGGGCAGCGGACAGTACAGCTATTACTTCCACGTCAGCGACCGGAAAGCCGGAACGCCGTGCTACGCCCTGTGCAACGGCTATAACGACGGTGTCTATAGCCAGATCGTGGTGCCTTTGAACTGAGCATAAAAAAAGACCCGAACCGTACGGTTCGGGTCTTTACTTTGCACTTACTCAGGCGGCCATACCGGCAGCCACCATGCAGTTGATGACCAGAGTCAGGATGACGAAAGCAGCGCCCACCCACTTGGTGTACTTGGCCAGCTTGGCATCCAGCGTCTTGGCCTTGGCCTTGGACATGTAGGAATCAGCGATGCCGCCGATGGTGCCGCTCAGGCCGCGGCTCTTGCCGGACTGGAACAGGATCATGGCTGCCAGAGCCACGCCAACGATCACCTGCAGAATAGTAACAAAAATCAACATAGCGGATATACCCTCCAATTATTTCATGCCCAAGAGGGCATAATCTCACAGTACAAACCATATTACCATACTCCTCGCGGGATTTCAAGAGGGAAAAGGGCGGTTTTTGACAAAAGAAAAGAGGAAATAAAATATCGAACAAATGTTGCAATTTTGAAAAAGCTGTGGTATGATGGAAAGGAAAATAAGCGCCCCTGCGGGCGATCACGGTAAAGGAGAAGTGTGATATGGCGCAGCTTTCGAAAATGCAGCAGCGGATCTATGACTTCATCGCCCAGACCATTCAGGATCAGGGGTATCCCCCCTCAGTGCGGGAGATCGGCGACGCGGTAGGCCTCAAGTCCCCCTCCACGGTGCATTTCCACCTCAAGCATATGGAAGAACTGGGCGTCATCGGCAAGAGCGCCGGCAAGGGCCGCGCCATCACGCTGACTCAGGAGCCGCAGGAGCCGGAGGAGGATAAGATCCCCATCGTGGGCCATGTGGCGGCCGGTTCGCCCATTCTGGCGCAGGAGTGTATTGAGGATTATCTCACCTTCGACACCGGCGGTCGGCCGGAGGAGTATTTTGCCCTGCGCGTCCGCGGCGAATCCATGATCAACGCCGGCATCCTGCCGGATGATCTGGTGGTGGTGCGTCAGCAGCGCACAGCCAATAACGGCGAGATCGTGGTGGCATTGCTGGAGGATGAGGCCACCGTGAAGCGGTTTTCCCGCCGCGGCAGCGAGGTTTGGCTGCTGCCGGAGAACGAGGCGTACAGCCCCATTGACGGCCGTCAGGCGCAGATCATGGGCCGCGTGACGGCGGTGATCCGCCGCTATTAAGGCGCGGAGCATGAAACAAAGTGAAATAAAAAGAATAAATATGAAACAAAAAGAGAGCCGATTTCGGCTCTCTTTTTTATTCTGCAATGTCAATTTTCCACTGCGCCAGATTGTAAAAGGGGTTGGCGGCGGTGGGGATGGCGTTCTCCACAGCGCCGGAGGGCAGCAGCATGGATACGCTCTTGAAGCATACCGGCAGGATGGGAGCTTGTTCGCTCAGGTGACGGCACAGCTCCAGCATGGCGGCCTCGCGGCCGGCGTCATCGGCCCTGAGGTAAGCGCTCATCAGTGCGTCGGTGTCGGTGTTGGTGTAGCCGCTGTAGTTCAGACTGCCGCCGGTGCCGATCAGGCTGCGCAGATCCCAGTCCGCCGTCAGGCGGCACTCGCCGTAATAGAGGTCATAGTTTCCGTTCTGCAGCGCCAGCAGGTACTGCTCCCACGGCAATGCTTTCACGGTGATCTGCAGGTCGTGGCGGGACAGGTCCTCGGCGATGCGCCGGGCGGCATCCACCTTGAAGCTGTTCTCCTTGTTGACCAGCATGGTCAACCGGACGGTGCCGCCGCTTGAATAGCCGGCCTGCGCCATGGCGGTGTCAAAATGGTCGGGGGAGTAGGGGGTCTCCAGCGCCTGCGGATAGAGGGCGGAGGCGGGGGAGACGGGGAACTGGGCTGCCAGTCCATGGCCCAGCAAAAAGGCATTGATGCAGCCCTGCCGGTCGATACCCAGATTGAGGGCGGCGCGCAGCGCCGGATCACTCAGGTGGGAGCGGGCCGTATTGATGCCGATGAACTGCAGCGTGGTGGTGGCCGCGTCGGTATAGGCGCCGCTGCCGGACACGCTGGGCGCGTCGGTGGCTGTCAGGTCACACAGGAGAAGTTGGATCTCCCGGGTGTAGAAGGCGTAGGACATGATGTCGCTGTCCTTGCAGCGCACCAGCTCGATGCGCGCAAGGGGCAGGGTATGGTCCTGCCACCAGCGGCTGTTGAGGGCGAGGTGCTCGCCCGTATCGTCGCTGACATAGCGGTAAGGGCCGGTGCCGGTGGGCCATGTGCGCCCGGCGGTGCCGTTTTTCACAATGGGCACATCCAGACGGGCAAGGAAGCTGGTGTTGGTCTGACGCAGCGTGACGGTGACGGTGTATTCGCTGCCGCTGATGGAGGATACCTCCGCCAGCCGCGCGCCATAGCGCTGGGAGCTGCGGGCTTGCTTCAGGGAATAGACCACGTCGCGGGCCGTCATCTCCGTGCCGTCGGAGAAGTATACGCCGCGGTGCAGCGTGATGGTGTAGGTGCGGCCGTCAGCGCTGCATACGTAGGACTGGGCCAGCGACGGCTGCGGCACAAAGGCCGGATCCAGCACATAAAGGCTCTCATAGAGAAGGCCGCCCAGCGTTCTCTGGGCACCGTCAAGGCAGGTATAGGGATCGGCCGTTTCGCCGTCCAGATAGGGAAGGGAAAAGGAGGTGAGCGCCGGCGCTTCGTCCTCCTCCTCGGATTTGTTGTAGTAGTTGCTCATGATCTGGAAGAAGTCATCTTCCTGCGGCTCCTCCCAGTTGCTGCAGCCGGTCAGGGACAGGAGGAAAAGGAACAGCATCAGCAGGGCGAACACACGCTTCATACGGCCGCCTCCTGACTTTGCAGGGCGATCATGGCGGCCTGTACGCCGCGCGCGTTGCCCATTTTCCGGTGGGACCAGTAAAGCTCCGGCATGCAGGCGGTGCAGTGGCTGCACACGTCGATGTGCTGCACGCCGATGCTGCGCAGCCAGTGGGCGTTGAGCCCCTTCAGATCCACATGCCATTTGCTGCCGCGCCGGGTCATGTAGCCCTCGGCGTCGGAACCCATGGCGGCGCGCAGGGCGGCGGGGACATCGTCATCCGTTTCAAAGCAGCACTGTCCGATGGCGGCGCCGATGGCGCAGCGCAGATCGGCGGGGTCGGTGCCGAAGTGACGGCGCATTTCCTCCACCGTTTTTCGCGGAAGGCCCATGGCCGCACCGCGCCAGCCGGCGTGAACGGCGCCGATGGCGTGGTGGACAGGGTCATAGAGCAGGATAATGCCGCAGTCGGCGGAGAAGACTGTCAGGGCGAGGCCGGGGGTATTGCAGATCATGGCGTCCACGCTCTCATAGTCCCGTTCGCGCCACGGGCCCTTGCCCGCGTCATCGGCGGTGACAAGGCGCACATTGTCCTCGTGGACTTGACGGGAGCACACCACACGCTGCGCGTCCGCGCCGATGGCGGCGCAGAAGCGGCGGTAGTTCTCCTGCACGCAGGCTACCTCGTCGCCGCGGCCGATGCCCAGATCCAGACTGTCCCACGGAGGCGCGCTGACGCCGCCGGTACGGGTGGAAAAACCGTGGACCACGCCCGGCAGGCTCAGCGATTCACTTGTAAGCCAGATGAGGCCCTGTTTTTCGTGGGTCCGGAAGGGCATGGAAAACTCCTTTACAGCAGATTAGGCGTTGCGGCCGCAGCACTGCTTATACTTCTTGCCGCTGCCACAGGGGCAGGGATCGTTGCGGCCGATCTTGGCCACCTTGCGGGGCTGCTTTTTCACGGTGCCGTCACCGTGGTTTTCGGTGATACCGCTGGCCACGCGCTCGCGCTTGATCTCCTGATCCTTCTTCAGACGGACGGAGTACAGGCGGCGGACGGTCTCCTCCTGGATGGAGGCGATCATCTCTTCGAACATGTCCAGACTTTCCTTCTTGTAGGCGATGACGGGGTCGGTCTGGGCATAGGCGCGCAGGCGGATGCCCTGACGCAGGTCGTGCATGGCGTCGATGTGATCCATCCAGTGCTCATCCACCACCCGCAGCAGCACCACGCGCTCCAGCTCGCGCATCAGCTCCGAGCCGATCTCTTCTTCCTTCTTCTCGTAGAAGTCGGCGGCGGCGGTGATAAACGCGTCGGTGAAGTCCTCGGCGGACAGGGAGGTGATCTCCTCTTCGCTGAAGCGGACGGCGTACTTGGGGAAGTACAGGCCTTCCACGCCGCGCAGCATTTCGCGGCAGGAGGTCAGATCCAGATGGCTCTGACCGGCAAAGGCGGCGTGCACGTGGTTGGTGATGGCGGTGTTCATCATGTTCATGATGATGCCCTTGACGTCCATACCGTCAAGCACCTGCTTGCGCTGATCGTAGATGATCTGGCGCTGCTGGCTCATGACGTCGTCGTACTCCAGCACCGACTTACGGGCCTGGAAGTGGCGGGATTCCACGGTGGTCTGGGCCTGCTCGATGGCCTTGGACAGCATCTTCTGCTCGATGGGGGTGTCCTCATCCAGCTGCATGCGGTCCATGATACCGTTGATGCGCTCACCGCCGAACAGACGCATCAGATCGTCCTCCAGCGAGATGTAGAAGCGGGTCTCGCCGGGGTCACCCTGACGGCCGGCACGGCCGCGCAGCTGGTTGTCGATACGGCGGGAGTCGTGACGCTCGGTGCCGATGATGAACAGGCCGCCGGCCTGACGCACCCGCTCGGCCTCGCCGGCGATGGCGTCCTTGTGGAACTGCAGGCGCTGGGCGTACAGGGCGCGGGCGTCCAGGATCTCCTGATTGTCGGTCTCGGCGTAGCCGGTGGCCTCGGCGATCAGCTCGTCGCTGAGACCTGCCTTCCGGAGGTCATTTTTGGCCATGTACTCGGCGTTGCCGCCCAGCATAATATCGGTACCACGGCCGGCCATGTTGGTGGCCACGGTCACGGCGCCGAACTTACCGGCCTGGGCAACGATCTCGGCTTCCTTCTCGTGGTTCTTGGCGTTGAGCAGGTTGTGGGGGATCTTTTCACGGGTCAGCAGCTTGCCCAGCAGCTCGTTCTTTTCAATGGAAACGGTACCCACCAGAACAGGCTGGCCCTTGGCGTGGCACTCCTTGATCTGGGCGATGACGGCGCGGAACTTGCCCATCTCGGTCTTATAGACTACGTCCTCGTTGTCAATACGGGCAACGGGGCGGTTGGTGGGGATCTCGATGATGTCCAGCTTGTAGATGGTGCCGAACTCCTCTTCCTCGGTGAGGGCCGTACCGGTCATGCCGGAGAGCTTGGTGTACAGGCGGAAGTAGTTCTGGAAGGTGATGGTGGCCAGCGTCTTGCTCTCGCGCTGGATGGACAGGCGCTCCTTGGCCTCGATGGCCTGATGAAGACCTTCGTTATAGCGGCGGCCGAACATCAGACGGCCGGTGTACTCGTCCACGATGACCACTTCGCCGTCCTTGACCACATAGTCCACGTCCTTGCGCATGGTGCCGTGGGCCTTGATGGCCTGATTGATGTGGTGGGCGATGGTGGCGTTCTCCGGGTCGGACAGGTTCTCCAGATGGAAGAATTCCTCGGCCTTCTTCACGCCGCGGGCGGTGAGGGTGGCGGTGCGGGCCTTTTCGTCCACGATATAGTCGGCGTCGATGTTGACGTCTTCTTCTTCCTTGCTGTCCACCTCGGTGACCACCTTTTTGCGCAGCTGACGGGAGAACATCTCCGCCATGTCGTAGAGCTGGGTGGACTTGTCGCCCATACCGGAGATGATCAGGGGGGTGCGGGCTTCGTCGATGAGGATGGAGTCCACTTCGTCCACGATGGCGAAGTTGTGGCCGCGCTGCACCTGCTCGGCGGCGTAGAGGGCCATGTTGTCACGCAGATAGTCAAAGCCCATCTCGTTGTTGGTACCGTAGGTGATGTCGGAGGCGTAGGCCTTGCGGCGCTCCTCCTTGGGCTGGTCGTGGATGATGAGGCCCACGGTCAGGCCCATGAAGCGGTGCACCTTGCCCATCCACTCCGAGTCGCGCTTGGCCAGATAGTCGTTGACGGTGACGATGTGCACGCCGCGGCCGGTCAGGGCGTTGAGATAGGCGGGCAGCGTTGCCACCAGCGTCTTACCTTCACCGGTCTTCATTTCGGCGATGCGGCCCTGATGCAGCACGATGCCGCCCACCAGCTGCACGCGGTAGGGGCGCATGCCCAGCACGCGCCAGCAGGCCTCGCGGGCAGCGGCAAAGGCCTCGGGCAGGATATCGTCCAGCGTCTCACCGCTGCGGAGGCGCTCTTTGAACTCCGGCGTCTTGGCCTGCAGCTGGGCGTCGCTCATGGCGGCGTACTCCTCGCTCAGCGCCTCGATCTTGTCCACGATGGGATAGATGGACTTGAGCTCACGCTCGCTGTAGGTACCGAAAATCTTGGTAATGAGTCCCATATCTATGTTGATCCTTTCTGCTTTCGGATGTATTAACGCGGTAAACGCCAAATTGGCATAAAAATACTCATATAGTATAGCATAACTGTCTGTCATATGCAAAGGAAAAAGGGCGGGAAACTGCCGCAGACACAAAAAGTTTACAAGAAAAAGCCGGACTTTCGTCCGGCTTTTGATAAGATCGGCTTTAAAACACCACGTCGGCTTCCTTCTCCTCCAGCAGCGCCACGCTGCCGGTGATGTGCAGCTGTGTGACGCGCTCACCGTCCCACGCGGTGACGGCGGCGATGGTGCCGCCGCGCTGGCGGATGGAGAGGCACTGGCTGGCGCCGTGCCGGGCGGTGAGGTAGCAGGCGGCTGCCGCGCTGCCGCTGCCGCAGCCACGCTCCCACACGGCGGTGTCGGTGGGCTTGACGTACACCAGCGGGTCAATGGCGATGCGCTCTTCGTCCAGTAAAATAAGGCCCACCGCTTCACCGGGCAGCTGGGCGCTCCAGCGGCGCAGCAGCTCCTCGGCATCCTCGTGCGCCACGGTGCCGGCGGGGGCAATGATGTGGCAGATGCCGGGCAGGAACACCACCGTCAGCGTCACTTCGCCGGCGGGGGTGGGGAAGGCGCGCAGCTCCATCTTTTCCGGCAGGGGCAGCGCCACGGTGGCCAGATACCCGTAGTGGACCGGCGTAACGGCGCAGGGAACAAGGTGGGATGCGCCGGAGATCTCCAGCGCAAAATCGTGGGTCACGCCGTGGGGCAGCCGGTCGCGGCGGCACAGCCACGCACCCAGCGACATGGTGGCGTTGGCGCAGAACTCGCCGCCCATCATCTGCAGCCGGGCGGGCGCACCGTCGGAAGGCTCCAGAAAGCCCACCTGCTCGGCGTCCTTTTCGTGCCGCAGCAGCCACGCGGCGGTCTGGGGCTGCAGCGCCCGGGGCACCGGCGTGGTGACCAGCAATGTGATATTTTTCGTCGGGTCAATGACGGTATAGCGCAGCACCATGATGCAGAGTCCTTTCGCTGGAATTTGGGTATATTATACGCGGAATCAACGGGAATTGCAATTCCTGTTGCTCCTGTAAAAAAAAGATGATATAATAAAAAGTGAGAGAGAAGCGAAACGCGGCCGGTTGTTGTGTTCCGGCGCAAAACCATGTAAATAACGGGAAAGGAAGAACCACATGAAGCTCAGCTTTTTCGGCGCAGACCATTGTGTCACAGGCAGCTGCCATTGCCTGGAGGTAAACGGCAAGCGGATTTTGGTGGACTGCGGTCTGCAGCAGGGTCAGGACGAGATCGACAACGCCTCGCTGCCCTTTGCGCCCAACACCATCGACTATGTGCTGGTGACCCACGCCCACATCGACCATTCCGGCCGCGTGCCCATGCTCATCAAGAACGGCTTCTCCGGCCGCATCATCACCACCCGCCTGACGGCTGACCTGCTGGACATCATGCTGCAGGACTCTGCCCACATTCAGGAAAGCGATGCTGAGTACGAAAACAAGAAGAATAAGCGTGCCGGCCGTCCCCTCATCGAACCCATCTACACCGTGGCCGACGCCATGCGCGTGCCGGAATTCCTGACCGAGTGCGAGTACGGTCAGACCATCGAGCTGTGCGAGGGCGTTACGGTGGAGTTCATCGACGCCGGCCATCTGCTGGGCTCGGCATCCATCCGTGTCACCGCCACCGAGGGCGGCGAGACGCGCACCATCGTTTTCTCCGGCGATATCGGCAACGTAGATCAGCCCATCATCCGTGATCCCCAGACCTTTGACAAGGCCGACTACGTGGTGATGGAGAGCACCTACGGTGACCGCAACCACACCGAGGTGTGGAGCTATACCGACGAGCTGGCCCAGATCATCGACGAGACGCTGGGCCGCGGCGGCAACGTGGTGATCCCCTCTTTCGCTGTGGGCCGCACCCAGGAACTGCTGTATTTCATCCGCGAGATCAAGGATCAGGAGCTGGTCAAGTCTGTCAAGGACTTCCCTGTGTATGTGGACAGTCCTCTGGCCAAGAAGGCGACCACCATCTTCTGCGGCGACCTCCACGGCTATCTGGACGAGGAGGCGCTGGAACTGGTGGGTGACGGCACTCATATGTTCTCCTTCCCGGGCCTGCACCTGACGGAGAGCACCGACGAGTCCAAGGCGCTGAATCTGGATAAGACCCCCAAGGTCATCATCTCCGCCTCCGGCATGTGCGATGCCGGCCGTATCCGCCACCACCTGAAGCATAATCTGTGGCGCCCCGAGTCCAGCGTGGTGTTCGTGGGCTTCCAGTCCCCCGGCACCCTGGGCCGTACCCTGCTGGACGGTGCCGACAGCGTCAAGATGTTCGGCGAAAAGATCGCCGTTCAGGCCAGGATCGTCAACTTCCAGGGCCTTTCCTCCCACGCAGACCACGACCACCTGGTGGAATGGGCCAAGGCCGTCAAGCCTGAAGAAACGAAGCATATCTTCGTGGTCCACGGCGACGCCGATGTGGTGCCCCTGTTCGTCAAGGACCTGGAGAATCTGGGCTACAGCGCACATGGCCCGCTCTATACCGAGGAATATGACCTCATCGAAAACCGCCAGATCAAGGCCGGTTATATCCCCGAAAAGGAGAAGAAGGAGACCTCCGGCGGCACCAAGGCCAATGCCCTCTATCAGCGCCTGACCAGTGCCGGCGACTCCCTCATGTCCCTCATCCGCCGCAGCAAGGGCCGGGACAACAAGACGCTGGAATCCTTCATTGACGCTGTCAACAAGCTGAAGGATAAGTATAACTTCTAAAGAACAACGACCCCAAAACGGGCAGGCGCTGCCTGCCCGTTTTTCAATGAAAAAGGAGAACGCCCATGGCCACCCTGGAGAAGAACAAAATATACCGTGCCGTCATCGAAGGCTACTCCTCCGAAGGTCTGGGCATCGCCCGCATCGACGGGCAGGTGGTGTTCGTCCACCGCGCCATCCGCGGCGAGGTGTGCGACATCCTGGTGCTGAAGGTGCTGAAAAACGCCGCCTTCGGTAAGGTGGCGGCGGTGGAAAAACCGTCTACCCATCGCCGTGAGCCGGACTGCCCCTATTACGGCAAGTGCGGCGGCTGCGATTTCCGCCACATGGACTATGAAGAGGAACTGTGCGCCAAGCGCCAGCGGGTGCAGGACGCCCTGACCCGCCTCGGCGGCAGCGAAGTGGAAGTGGAGGAGATCATCGGCGCGGATGAGCCTCTGCGCTACCGCAACAAGAGCAAGTATCCCATCTCCGCCGACGGAAAGGTGGGCTTTTACCGCGCCCGCACCCACGATGTGGTGGAGACGGAGCAGTGCCTCATCCAGAAGCCGGAAGCTGACGCCGCCGCGGATGCCGTGCGGCAGTACATCCGCCGCTTCGCCGTGAAGGGTTACGATGAAAAGACGGGAAAGGGTCTGCTGCGGCACCTCTATGTGCGCACCAACGCCCGCGGTGAGAGTCTCATCTGCCTGCTGGTGAACGGCAAAAAGCTGCCCCACGAGGAGGAATTGGTGGACATGCTCCGCGAGGCGGTGCCGCAAACGGTGGGCATCGTGCTGGGCACCAATACCCGCCGCGGCAATACGATTCTGGGTGAGAGTTACCGCACCCTCTGGGGAGCAGACACCATCCTTGACACCCTCTGCGGCCTGACATTCCGTCTGTCGGTGCCCTCGTTCTATCAGGTCAACCGCGATCAGGCGGAAAAGCTTTACACCCGCGCTGTGGATTATGCCCAACTGACGGGTGAGGAGCTGGTGCTGGATCTCTACTGCGGCGCCGGTACCATTACGCAGGTCATGGCCCAGAAGGCGGGACGCGTCATCGGCGCCGAGATCGTGCCGGAGGCCATCGCTGACGCTAAAGTCAACGCCGCGCGCAACGGCGTGGAGAATGTGGAATTCTTCTGCGGTGACGCGTCGGACATCGCGCAGGAGCTGCAAAAGCGCGGATTGAAGCCCGGCGTCATCTGCGTGGACCCGCCCCGTAAGGGCCTCGCGCCCGAGGTGGTGGAGGCAGCCGCCGCCATGGCGCCGCAGCGCATCGTCTATGTGTCCTGTGACCCGGCCACCATGGGCCGCGACGTCAAGCGCTTCGCGGCGCTTGGCTATAAGGTAAAGCGTGCCACCGCCGTGGATCTCTTCCCCGGAACGGCGAATATTGAATCCGTCGTTCTGCTGACGCAAAGCGTGACTTAAAAAGGAGGTCGCCCCTATGACAAAAGAAACAAATGGAACCGTCGTATCCGTCGCCAGACAGTGGTGGCTGAAGGTCAACACCAAGCCGGTGCGTATAGGAGCCCTTGACGGCGCTACCTTTCCCCATATCATTCGCGTCGCCTACACGGTGGACGGCCAGGAATACCAAAAGAGAAAATGGATCCCTGCCGGACAATATGTTCCGCTGGTGGGCAGCGGCATCAAGGTGACTTATTGCGCCGAAAACCCGAAAAAAGCCAAGATCATGTGATATACATAGGAGTGAGTACCATGAAAAAATCCGAAATCCTCTTCCTCAAGCAGGAGGAAGTCATTCAGGCAGGTCTTTTGGACATGCATCAGGCCATCGAGGTGGCGGAGTTTACCTTCCGCCTGCTGGGCGAGGGTCAGATCCGCCAGCCCAATAAGATCTTCCTCGGCGTACCCAACGACGAGAACTGGGAGTCCTACGGTATGTCCATGCCGGCCTACATCGGCGGCGAGCACCCGGTGATCGGCTTCAAGTGGGCGGCGGAGTCTGTCTATAACGCCACCCAGCCCGGCATGCCCTACGGCCTGGACATGGTGCTCCTCAGCGACCCCAAGACCATGTACCCCAAGGCCATCATGGATGGCACCATCATCACCGCCATGCGCACTTCCGCCGCCGCCGGCGTGTGCGCCAAGTACGCCGCCCGCAAGGACTCCAAAGTGGCCGCCCTCATCGGCGCCGGTGTCATCGGCCGCACCATGATCATGGCCATGCGTGAGGCGGTCCCCTCCCTCGAAGAGATCCGCATTGTGGACCTGGACATGGCCAAGGCCGAGGCCATGGCTGCCGAGTTTGCAGGCACCGACAATGTGGTGCCCTACTGCGACACCAAGGCCGCCTGTGACGGCGCGGATCTGGTGGTGACGGAGACCACCTCCCGCCGCGAGTTTATCCCCAAGGATTGGCTCAAGTCCAACGCCACCCTCATCCAGATGGAGGCCCACTCCTTTGAAAAGGACGTTATCCTCTCGGCCGACCGCATTATTCTCGACAGCTGGGAGCAGATGACCCATCTGCCCGGCCATGTCTTCCAGCAGATGCACGACGCCGGACAGATCGAAGCTGACCGCGTCCACCACATCCACGAGCTGGCCACCGGCAAGCTGACAGCCCGCGAGAGCGACGATGAGTCTATCTTCTGCGGCACATACGGCATGGGCTGCCTTGACCTGACTATTGCCGACAAGCTCTACCGCAACGCGGTGGAGATGGGCCTTGGCACCAAACTGGTGCAGTGGGACAACCCCCTGTGGGTGTAAGCGCGATTTCTCAAGAAATACAGACGAAAGGCGGCGGGATATGGAACGAAAAGACACCGCAAGACAGGAAAAACGGCGCATGATGATGCTCAATGAGCCAGTGTACAAGGTCATCCCCAAGATGGCCGTGCCCACCATCATTGCGTTTTTGATCAACTCCATCTACTCTCTGGCGGATACCTATTTCGTCAGTTCTCTGGGCACCAATGCAACGGCTGCCGTCAGCGTCAACTCGTCGCTGGACCAGCTGATCATGATGTGCGGCTCCATGCTGGCGCTGGGCGCTAACAGCTATATCGCCCGCCTCATGGGTCAGGGCAACGACAAGAAGGCCAGTCAGGTGCTCTCCACCGCCTTCTTTACTGCCTTTGCCATCGGCGCCACGCTGACGGTGTTCGGCAACATCTTCATGCTGCCTATGGTGCGGCTGTTGGGTGCCACGCCGACCTGCGAGCAGTATTCCATCCAGTATGCCACCTATGTGCTGCTGGCGGCACCCTTCATGGCCACCAACTTTGTCATGAACCAGTGTCTGCGCAGCGAGGGCAGCGCCACCCTCTCCATGGTGGGTATGGGCGCCGGCGGTATTCTGAATATCATTCTCGATCCTATCTTCATTTTCGACCTGAATATGGGCGTGGCGGGTGCGTCCCTGGCCACGGCCATCTCCAAGGTGGTCAGCTTTGCCATTCTGGTGTTCCCCTACCTGACGCGCCGCAGCATGCTGCACCTCTCCTGGCGCAACATCCGCTACAGCCGCGATATCGTGGTCAACGTGGTCAGCGTGGGTTCCTCTTCCATGTTCCGCAGCGGCCTGGCGGTGGTGTCCGCCATCATGCTCAACGACATCGCCGGCAATATCTCCGACTCCGTGCTGGCGGCGGTGGGCGTGTGCAACAAGGTGATGATGTTCCCCTTCGGCATCATTCTGGGCTTCGGCAGCGGCTTCCAGCCGGTGGCAGGCTTCAACTGGGGTGCCAAACGCTATGACCGCGTGGAATCGTGCTATCGCTTCTCCTCCTGGGCGGCGCTCATCGGCGCCACCGTTATGGGCGTGGGTCTGGCCCTTTTTACCGACCAGCTCATCGTGGCCTTTGCCGGCACCGATCCGGAGATGCACCGCATCGGCGCGCTTTGTATGCGCCTGCAGTGTCTGGCCCTGCCCATCCACGCGTGGGTGGCGGTGGTCAACATGCTGTGCACCGGTTTGGGCAACGCCCGGGGCGCCTTTTTGCTGGCCACGGCCCGTCAGGGCAGCTGCTTTATCCCCATTCTGTTCCCGCTGGCCCACTTCTTCGGCGCTTACGGTGTGGCATCCGTGCAGGCTCTGGCCGATGTGCTGACCCTCATCCCCGCCATTCCCCTGGCCATCATCATGTCCAAAAAGATCCGCACGGCAAAGGAAAGCATAACGCCGCCCCCTGCGGTGGAATGACCCCCGCGTGAAAAAAGAAATATCACATAAATACCCCCCACAATCCCAGAAAGGAAGTGACCCCATGCCTCCCGGAGGAAGAATGTCCAGAGGTTACATGTCGGCAGAGGAGAAGGCCGCCCTGCCCAAGATCACATGGCCGCTCATTAAGCGGGTGCTCAGCTATCTGACGCCCTACACCAAGCAATTTATCCTGGTGCTCTTGTGCATCGCACTCTCGTCTATCATGGGCCTGCTGCCCAGCGTGCTGACGGGCAAGATCATCGACGAGGGCATTCTGGGCCGTGACCTGAACCGCCTGATCGTGCTGATCGTGGCGTCTCTCGCCGTGACGCTGGGCTCCAACCTCATCCGCGTGGGTGAGAACTACCTCAACAACTGGATCGCCCAGCACATCACCTTCGACATGCGCAACAAGATGTATAAGCATCTGCAGTGCATGTCCCAGGGTTTCTTTACCTCCAACAACCAAGGTGATATCATCACCCGCATGACCAGCGACATCTCCGGCGTGGAGCGGGTCATCACCAGTACCTTCACCTCCATTCTCTCCAACACCATCACGCTGGTGGCGGCGGTGGTCATCATGTTCCGCGAGAACTGGATCCTGGCCACGGTGGGCGCGCTGGTGATCCCTCTTTTCACCATTCCCACCCGTTGGGCCGGCAAGACCCGCTGGACGCTGACGCAGGAGAGCCAGGAGTGCAACGACGAGATCAACGGCATCCTCAATGAAAAGCTCTCCGTCAGCGGTCAGCTGCTGGTGAAGCTCTTCGGCCGCGAGGACTATGAGTACGGCCGCTATGAAGAGGCCAACGGCCGCATGATCAACCTCAACATCCGTGAGAGCATGGCCGGCCGCTGGTTCATGGTCATCATCAACACCTTCTCCAACGTGGGCCCCATGCTGCTCTACCTTGTGGGCGGTATCCTTATCATGCGCCACGACTCCACACTCACCGTGGGTGATATCACCGTGCTGGTGACGCTGCTGGGCAAGATGTACGGCCCTGTCAATTCCTTGCTGAATATGCAGGTGGAGTGGATGCGCTCCATGGCCCTTTTTACTCGTATTTTTGAGTACTTTGACATGCCTGTGGACATCAAAAACGCCCCCGACGCCATTACGCCCGCTGAGGCGGTGGGTACGGTGGACTTTGAGCACGTGGAGTTTTCCTATGACGGCCAGCGTACCATCCTCAAGGACGTGGACTTTACGCTGGAAGCGGGGAAGAGTATCGCCATCGTGGGCCCCTCCGGCTCCGGCAAGAGCACCATCGTCAATCTCATTCCCCGTCTGTACGATGTGTGCGGCGGCCGCGTCACCTTTGACGGTGTGGACGTGCGGCAGCTGGATCTGAAATTCCTGCGCGACCACGTGGGCATCGTCAGCCAGGAGACGTACCTCTTCAACGGCACCATCCGCGATAACTTACTGTACGCCCGTCCCGACGCCACGGAGGAGATGCTCATCGAGGCCTGCAAGAAGGCCAACATCTATGACTTCATCTCCCGTCAGGAGAAGGGACTTGACACCATGGTGGGCAACCGCGGCCTCAAGCTTTCCGGCGGCGAGAAGCAGCGCATTTCCATTGCCCGCGTGCTCTTAAAAGACCCCACCATCTTCATCTTTGACGAGGCTACCGCGTCGCTGGACTCCATCTCCGAGAGCAAGATCCAGGACGCCATTGACCCCATCATCCACTCCCGCACCAGCATCCTCATCGCCCACCGCCTGTCCACCATTCTGGCGGCGGACGAGATCCTGGTCATCAAGGACGGCGTCATCGCCGAACGCGGTGTCCATTCCGAGTTGGTGAAGGCCGGCGGCATCTATACCGAGCTCTACACCACCCAGTTCAGCCGCGCCTGGGAGGCGGAGGCAGCTGCCGCCGCTCCGGAGGAGAAAAAGGAAGAGTGCGGCAGCATCTGCGAGCTGGAAACTGCTCCCGCTGCCTACATCGCGCTGGAGGAGACGGTGCGCCGCGTCAGCTACATGGAGCGCCTCATGGATGAGGTGATGGCTGCCCGGAAGGACGAGGGGCGCCCATGGCCCTGGTACCGCATGCGCCAGCTGCGCATTCTGGAGGACTACTACGAAAACGGTCTGTGGCGTCTGGACTATGAGGCGGATGAGCGCGGCTTACTGCCCCGCGGTCTCAAGCGCGGCGTGCTCAGTGAGGACGGTCTTTACAACGTGCTGGTCGACGCCTGGGAAGAGCGCCGTGCCCATGCCTGCGGAGGAAAATAAGCATGAACATTCTCTTTATCGGCAACAGCTATACATACTACAGTGATATGCCCGAAGCGCTGTTTGCGCCGCTGGCGGAGAAGGCGGGGCTCGACTGCCGCGTCAGCTCCGTGACGGTGGGCGGCTGCACGCTGGAGCGCTATGTGGACGAAACCGACAGCGCCGGACAGAAGCTGCGCGCCGCCATCGCGGGACAGCACTATGACCTGGTGATCCTGCAGGAGCAGGGCGTGCGTCCCGCCGTGGCGCCGGAGCTGTTTTTCAAGAGCGCCGAGGCCCTGATGGAACTGCTGAAGGATCAGGCGGAGCGGTTTATGTTCTACGCCACTCCCGGCCGCAAGGACGGTCACGCCGATCTGGTGAAGCTGGGTATGACCGGCGCGGAGCTGACGGAGAAGCTGGCCCAGGCGTATGAAGAGGCCGGCGAACGGTTCTCCCTGCCGGTGGCTCAGGTGGGCCGCGCGTTTATGGAGTATACCGACGCTCATCCGGAGGCGGAGCTCTATGATCCCGACCTGCTGCACCCCTCTTTGCTGGGCAGTACGCTGGCGGCAGAGGTCATTTTGCGGGAAATTTTGAAAAATTTATGAGCAGCAGCGAGAAAAACGTGCAAAATTTCTCGCTGCTGGTGGACGGAAAAGAGGCATTTCCCGAGATTCTGCGATGCATCGAGCAAGCAGAAAAATCCATTCGCATCAACATGTTCATCTGGCGGGATGACACCATCGGCAACCGCATCGCCTCCGCCGTGCTGGCGGCGGCGGAGCGGGGCGTGCAGGTGGACATCTCCGTGGACCGTTACGGCGTGGTGCTGGAAAAGACGGAGGAGTGCAAAAAGTCCTTCTTCCACAAGCAGCAGAGCCTGACGGAGAAAGTGAAAACGGCGGCGCTGGAGCTGCTGTATCCCATGGAAGGGGCGCCGAAACGTGCCCGGGACGAGGAAACAGCGCTGTACCGTGCCATCATGAATCATCCCAATATCCGGGTGGAACGTGATAAATTCAAGGCAGATCACTCTAAATTTTACATCTTTGACGATGAAACCCTGATTCTGGGCGGCGTCAACATCGAGGACAAGGAAAACGGCTGCGACATGCAGGGCCGGGTCTATCAGGACTACATGGTGAAGCTGACCGGCCGCGCGTACGTGGATGCCTTTCTCGCCAAGCTGGAGCGGGGCGAGGAGTGCGGCGAAGGGTATTCCTTCGGTGCTAATGTGAAAGAACCCCAGCGCCGCTTTGAGATGGAGAGGCGGTATCTGGAGCTCATCCGTCAGGCGAGGGAGGAACTGGTCATCACCATGGCCTATTTTTCGCCCCTGCCGCAGTTTCTGGAGGCTATCGCGGCGGCTTACCGGCGGGGCGTGGCAGTTACCGTCCTTGTGCCGGAGCGAGCCAATTTCCAAAGTGATACCAACCGCAAAACGGTGAAAAAGCTGCTGAAAATGAGTGATAACGGCATTACTGTGTACTTTTCTCCGAAAATGGTGCACACCAAGCTGGTGGCCAATGAAAGCTGGGCGTCCTTCGGCTCCACCAACATCACGAAAAAGGCGTTCCGGCAGCTCTCTGAGCTGAATCTGTTTCTGCCCCGCGGCAGTGAAACGGCGCAGCAGCTGATGGAGAGCGTTCGGGAAAACCATGCGCTGTCCTGCCCTGTGAAAGACTGGCGGGCAGTGAAGTACAACGGACTTCTGGCGTGGCTGGAAGGTTTTTTGGTGTAAAAAGAGGGGAAAGACATGACCCACGAACAGTATCTGAAAAATCTGGCGGTGCCGGCGGGTCCTATCGATGTGGTGCTGGACACCGACGCCTACAATGAGATCGACGACCAGTTTGCTATCGGTTATCTTATCGGCAAGGCGGAGCAGTTCCGTATCCGGGCCATCTGCGCCGCGCCCTTTTCCAACAGTAAGGCGGCCACAGCCGCCGAGGGCATGGAAAAGAGCTATGACGAGACCCTGAAGCTGCTGGCGCTGATGGGCAGGGAAGAGCTGAAGAAAAAGGTCCTCCGCGGCTCGCAGCGCTATCTGCCGGACGAGCAGACGGCGGTGGATTCGCCTGCCGCCCGACGCATGGCGGCGCTGGCGGAAGAGTATACGCCGCAGCGGCCCCTTTACATCATCGCCATCGGCGCCATCACCAACGTGGCCTCTGCTATTTTACAAAATCCCCACGTGGCGGAGAACTGCGTGGTGGTGTGGCTGGGCGGCCACGGCCTGCACATGCCGCAGGGCGCCTCGGAATTCAACATGAAGCAGGACATCGCCGCCGCCCGCGTGGTATACGGCAGCGGTGTGCCCCTTGTGCTGCTGCCCTGCGCCGGCGTGGTGGATCGGCTGTGTACCTCCCGCTACGAGCTGCAGCACTGGCTGGCAGGGAAGAGCGCGCTGTGCGACTACCTTTATGAGAATACGGTGCGTGAGGCGGAGAGCTATGCAGCCGGCAAGCCGTGGACGCGGGTGATCTGGGATGTGTCGGCGGTGGCATGGCTGCTCAATGCCGATGGGCGGCTGATGAAGGACAAGGTGATCTCCTGCCCGGTGCCGGAATATGACCGCACCTACACTCCCGGCGGCGAGGACGCCCGCCCCATCCGCTATGTCTGCTGGATCGACCGCGACGCCGTGTTCGAGGACCTGTTTGACACGCTGAGCGGAATGTGAAGAACATAAAAAGACCTGCCGTGAGGCAGGTCTTTTTATGTTTGCATTTGTGTCAGATGCGCACACCCAGCAGCATGAGAGCCACCAGCAGCAGGATGTGGGCGGGGTAGAAGAAGTAGCAGCCGAAGCGGAAGAGGACGGATTCGCTGCCCTTGCGGCCGCGGTAGAGCCAGATGGGAATGAGGGCCAGCAGAGCCAGAGACTGCTGGTGCAGTTCGAAGGTCTGGCCGAACAGCTCCACGGGGACGAACATGCCGCCCAGCATCTCCACATTGACATAGTACAGGCAGATGGCCTGCAGGATAAAGGCCCACCACTTGCGCTCGTGGAAGAAGTAGAAGATCAGCACCGTCACCACGCCGGCACCGTAGTAATCCACAAAGAGGAAACTGCCCAGCAGGTAGCCTACCAACAGCATGGCACCGGAGGTGAACATGACCAGCGCGGCCTTCTTCTCAAACTTGTCGCGCACCTTGTCGATGCAGCGCATGATCAGCAGCGCGATGATGAAGGTAAACAGCACGTTCTGGTGCAGGGGATAGAAGGCGCTGGAGCCGCCGGTGTTCATCAGGTTGAAGGGGATCTCCGAGAGCAGGGCAAAGAGGAACATGCGGCCCAGATAGCCCTTGAAGTTTTTGGTGCGGAAATAGCCCTCAGCGGTGAGGAAGGCGAAGATGGGGAAGGCAATGCGGCCCACCCAGGTGAGCCAGTCGTGACCCTGGGCAATGGTGACCCAGGCGTGGTCCATCAGCATGAGGATCATGCCCAGGATATGCAGGCCGGCCGAGGAAATATCAAAGCGGAAGCGGGTTTCTTTCATGATAAGGGGTCCTTTCTTGTAAAAAGTGCGTTAATTTCCTCCATTGTAGCGTAAGAAGAGGGAAATTACAATAGAGTGGGGCGGAAATTTGGCGCCAAACAAAAAAACGACCCGAAAAAATTTCGGATCGGACAAAATACGCCTTGACATTCGCCTTGAAATTTGGTAAAATTAAGCGCTTATATTCGGGGGATAGGCCTATCGGCCCATTTAACCTTGAATACAGTATAGCATCTTCCGGCGCGGTTGACAAGCGGAAATGTTTCAAAAGAAACAACATATCCGCGCGTGTCGCGAACGGGAGGCCCGACACAGTTTTCAATTAAGTTGTGGAAATAGCAAAGAGAAAGGCGTGAGTATTGAAGATGGCCAAGGACAAGTACTATGGCAAAACGCTGCGCAAGAATTTTGCCAGACACGAAGAGGTCATGGCAATGCCGAACCTGCTGGAGATCCAGAAGAAGTCCTATCGTTGGTTCCTGGAGACCGGTCTGCGTGAGGTGTTCGCCGATGTGGCCGCCATTACCGACTATGCAGGTAATCTGGAGCTGAGCTTCATCGATTACAGCATGGATGAGCAGCCCAAGTATGACGTGGAAGAGTGCAAGGCCCGCGATGCAACGTATGCCGCCCCCATGAAGGTGAGCGTGCGTCTGCACAACAAGGAGACCGGCGAGATCAAGGAGCAGGAGATCTTCATGGGTGACTTCCCCCTGATGACTCAGTCCGGCACCTTCGTCATCAACGGCGCGGAGCGCGTGGTGGTCAGCCAGATCGTCCGTTCCCCCGGCATCTATTACGGCAAGGAGATCGACCTGAAGACCGACCTGCCCCTGATGACCAGCACCGTCATCCCCTATCGCGGTGCATGGCTGGAGTATGAGACCGACACCTCCGAGGTGTTCTGGGTCCGTATCGACAAGAACCGCAAGCTGCCCGTCACCTGCCTGATCCGTGCCCTGGGCCTGAAGACCGACGCCGAGATCCTGGAGCGCTTCGGTGACGACAACCGCATCGTGGTGACGCTGGAGAAGGATACCTGCAAGACCTATGAAGAGGCCCTGCTGGAGATTTACCGCAAGCTGCGTCCCGGCGAGCCCCCCACGGTGGACAGCGCCGAGACCCTGATCCAGAACCTGTTCTTCGACCCCCACCGCTACGACCTGAGCATTGTGGGCCGCTACAAGTTCAATAAGAAGCTGACTCTGTGGAGCCGCGCCCGCGGCCAGAAGCTGGCCATGCCCGTGGCCGATCCCGCCACCGGTGAGATCCTCTTTGAAGAGGGCCACGTGCTGACTGCCGACGAGTGCCGCGAGCTGGACGCCATCGGTGTCAGCGAGATCTTCGTGCTGCTGGACAACGGCCAGACCCTGAAGATCTTCACCAACAAGATGTGCGACATGAGCCGCTATGTGGACTTCGATCCTCTGGCTGAGTGCGGCATCAAGGAGCGCGTGCGCTATGACGTGCTGCAGGAGCTGATCGCCAAGTACGAGGGCGAGGAGCTGATCGAGCAGTGCTGCCTGCAGGCTGACCAGCTGGTGCCCAAGCACATCATCATCGACGATATCTTCGCCTCCATCAACTATATGAACTCCCTGGCCTACGGTCTGGTGACCAAGGATGACATCGACCATCTGGGCAACCGCCGCCTGCGCTGCGTGGGCGAGCTGCTGCAGAACCAGTTCCGCATCGGCTTTTCCCGTATGGAGCGCGTGATCCGCGAGCGTATGACCATCCAGGATCTGGACATCGTCACTCCCCAGAGCCTGATCAACATCCGCCCCGTCACCGCCGCCATCAAGGAGTTCTTCGGCTCCAGCCCCCTGAGCCAGTTCATGGACCAGACCAACCCCCTGGCCGAGCTGACCCACAAGCGCCGCCTGTCCGCTCTGGGCCCCGGCGGTCTGAGCCGTGAGCGCGCCAACATGGAAGTGCGTGACGTGCACTACAGCCACTACGGCCGTATGTGCCCCATTGAGACCCCCGAAGGTCCCAACATCGGCCTGATCTCCTACCTTGCCACCTATGCCCGGATCAATGAGTACGGCTTCATCGAGGCCCCCTTCCGTGCAGTGGATCACGAGACCTGCCATGTCAGCGACGAGATCACCTACATGACCGCCGATGTGGAAGATCAGTACGTGGTGGCCCAGGCTGCCGAGCCTACCGATGAGAACGGCTGCCTGACCAATCACCGTATCACCTGCCGTCACCGCGACGAGATCGTGGAAGTGGACCGCCACAGCGTGGACTACATCGACATCTCTCCCCGCATGATGGTCTCCATCGCTACCGCCATGATCCCCTTCCTGCCCAACGACGACGCTAACCGCGCGCTGATGGGCGCCAACATGCAGCGTCAGGCCGTGCCTCTGCTGAAGCCCGAGGCTCCCATTGTCGGTACCGGCATGGAGC
This sequence comes from Oscillospiraceae bacterium, assembly GCA_015067525.1. GTDB lineage: Bacteria > Bacillota > Clostridia > Oscillospirales > Oscillospiraceae > Vescimonas. The sequence goes on from SVMH01000029.1 coordinate 22,976, forward strand.
ACAAGATCTGCCTGGACTCCGAAGTGGCTGTTCTGGCCGAGGGCGACGGCGTAGTCACCAAGGTGGACGCCACCTCCATCACTGTCAAGTATGACAGCGGTGAGAGCAAGGACTACAAGCTCATCAAGTTCCTGCGCTCCAACCACGGCACCTGCATCAACCAGAAGCCCATCGTTTCTGTTGGTGAGCGTGTCCACGGCGGCGAGGATCCCACGGTGCTGGCCGACGGTCCTGCCACCGATCAGGGCGAGATCGCCCTGGGCCGCAACATCCTGGTGGGCTTCATGACCTGGGAAGGCTACAACTACGAGGACGCCGTGCTGCTCAACGAGCGGCTGGTGAAGGAGGACGTTTACACCTCCATCCACATTGAGGAGTACGAGATCGACGCCCGCGACACCAAGCTGGGTCCCGAGGAGATCACCCGCGACATCCCCAACGTGGGCGAGGATGCCCTGAAGGATCTGGACGAGCGCGGCATCATCCGCGTGGGCGCCGAGGTCCACGCCGGCGACATTCTGGTCGGTAAGGTCACCCCCAAGGGCGAGACCGATCTGACCGCTGAGGAGCGCCTGCTGCGCGCCATCTTCGGCGAGAAGGCCCGCGAGGTCCGCGACACCTCTTTGAAGGTGCCTCATGGCGAGAGCGGCATCATCGTGGACGCCAAGGTGTTCACCCGCGAGAACGGCGACGAGCTGAGTCCCGGCGTGAATCAGGTGGTCCGCATCTATATCGCACAGCGCCGCAAGATCCAGGTGGGCGACAAGATGGCCGGCCGCCACGGTAACAAGGGTGTTGTGTCCCGCGTGCTGCCTCAGGAGGATATGCCCTTCCTGCCCGACGGTACGCCTCTGGATATCGTGCTGAACCCCCTGGGCGTTCCCTCCCGTATGAACATC
>SVMH01000030.1 GCA_015067525.1 Oscillospiraceae bacterium
CGGCGCATGAGATAGATGCTGCGGCTGCCCTGATACCAGTATCCGGCGTGGACCGGGATCAGCAGCAGCGCGATCACCGCCAGGATCACAAAGCCCCACAGGGAAGGGCCCAGAATTTCGGCAAAATAGGGCATCATCCGGTCTCCCGGGTTCTTCCCTATCTGCCCCAACCAACGCAGCTGCTTGCCCAATTCTCCGGCGAAAGCACACAGGCTGTAAATAAAGGCGATCATACCGCCCAACGCCAGCCAACCCAGCTCCACGGAGACGTCATAGCCCGGGGGTGTCAGGCTGCGGACAAGGTCGCTCCAGCGTCTTCTCATGCCGCCGTCCCCCCTTCTTCCGTTTCGTCGGCCCGATAGACCGTCAAAAGCTTGACCAGTGCCACACCCAACAGGAACAGCACCAGTACGCTCACGGCGTAGGCAAAACCGTTGTCCAGCTTCAGGCAGAAGCTGACCACCGTCAGCGCCACCGCGCCGATGGCAAGGAAGCTGATGCCCTGCCGGCGGCGCTGCACCATGGAAAAGGCGGCCAATGCCGTACCCACCATGGGCGCCAGCAGAATGTTGCGCACCCAGCGGCCCATATCCCTGCCGGGCATCAGGTTGTGGAGATACGTGTTGACGTACCACGCAATGCTGACTGTCTGGCCGTTGACGTCCGCAGGGTCGGCCCGCCACATAAAGAATCGGCACAAGAGCTGCATCACCAGGATCTGGGACATCCAGAAGAGCACCGCGCAGGCGGTGAAGTAAAGAGCCCACCACAGGTTCAGCGCCTCTTCCCGCACCCGCAGGCGGGACACGGTATAGCGCACGGCGGTGCCGTAGCCGCTGGTCTTCACGCACAGGATAAAGCACATCAGCACAAAGCCCACTGCCGCCACAAGGCCGGTATGGGCCTCTTCAAAGGTCTCCGTCAGCGTCGGATTCCACGTAACCGTCTGGGTCTGCCAACCGTCGTACCAATACTGGGTCGTTTCCGACATTTCCTGCGGCACGGCGGCAAACAGCGCCGTCTGCACCGCGGCGGTGATGAGAATAATGGCCAATACGCGCCAGATGGTACGGCTGGCGATCATCAGCACAGAGAGATGTTTTTTCATGCCTGCACCTCCTCGTCCCACAGTTTACCCACTAAAGTCAGCGCCTCTTCGCGGCTGACGCCCATGTTCCGCACCGCGTCCACCAGCGTGCGCACCACGCCCGCCATCAGTTCGGCGCGGACAGCCTCCATTTTTTCTTCCGTCAACGAGATGTAGCTCTTGGCGCCGGAATGGGAGGTGATGAGCCCCTCCTCTTCCAGCATGCGGTAGGCCTTCTGCACCGTGTTGGGATTCACGCCCAGCAGGGCCGACAGCACACGGCGCGAGGGCATCTCGTCACCGTCGCATACCGTGCCGGCCACGATGGCCTGCTTGATGTGGCGGATGATCTGCACGTAAATGGGCACACCGTCGGTCTGCACAAAGCTTTCAAAGCTGACCATACCGCACGCACCTCCTTTCGCTAACCGTATTATTCGTGTAGTACAGTTCTTAACTGTATTATATGCATAATACAGTTCGTCTGTCAATAGGCAGAATAAAAAAACACGCCCCGCAGGACGTGTTTTTTTGTTTTAGGTTGTCATTCGCCCTCGCGCATGCGGTAGCCCACGCCCACTTCGGTGAAGATGTACTCGGGCCGACCGGGGTCGGCTTCGATCTTGCGGCGGATGTTGGCCATGTTGACGCGCAGGATCTGATTATCCGTGCGGGCTTTGGGACCCCACAGCTCGCGGATGATGAAGTCGTAGGTCAGCACCTTGCCGGCGTATTTGCCCAGCAAGGAGACGATCTTATACTCGTTGACCGTCAGCTTGGCGTTCTCGCCCCGCAGCAGCACTTGGTGCTTGTCGTAGTCGATGGTCAGATCACCGGTGGTAAATTTGCCGGACTGGGCGATCTGGCCACCCGGCAGTGTGGTGCGGGTATGGCGGATGGCCGTGCGGATGCGGGCCAGCAGCTCGGCCGTGCCGAAGGGCTTGACCAGATAGTCGTCAGCGCCGCAGTCCAGAGCTTCTACCTTATCATCCTCGTGCTGGCGGGCAGAGACCACCACCACCGGCAGACTGGACCACTTGCGCACCGATTTGAGAACCTCGATGCCGTCCATATCCGGCAGGCCCAGATCCAGCACGATCAGATCCGGGCAGTGGGAGGAGATCATGGTCAGTGCCTCCTCGCCGGTGCGCACGATCAGCGTATCGTAGCCGTTGGCGTTTAAAATCGTAGAAATGAAATTGCTGATGCTCTGCTCGTCCTCCACGACCAGTACTTTATCCTTGATCTTCATGGTTTTCCTCCTTCATCGGCAGTTCCACGCAGAAGCTGGCGCCGCCCCCCTCTTGATTGTTGGCGCTGATTCGACCGCCGTGAGCCACGATCACTGTACGGCACACGGATAAGCCAATGCCCATATTGCGCTTGATATCGCTGCGCGGCCCGCTCTGCACGGAGCCGTCAAAAATGGTAGCCAGCTTTTCCGGCGGGATGCCCTGTCCGTTATCCGCCACGGTGATCGCCGCCCAGTCGGCATCCTTTTGCAGCAGCGAAACCGTTATGGCCGTGACGCCGCCGCCGTGCAGCACCGCATTTTCCAGCAGATTAGTCAGCACCTGCTGGATCAGCAGCGGATCCATCGGCACCAGCAGCACTTCCTCCGGCAGTTTTACCTTCACCTTGATATGGGGATACCGTTTGCCGAATTTGGCCACCGCGCCTTCAATGACCTCTTCCGCCGCTTCCATGGACTTCCTCAGCCGCGTGTTTTCCGCACCCAACCGGGTGATGGACAGTAGGTTCTCCACCACGCGGATCAGCCACTGGGCGTCCTCGTTGGCGTCAGCCAGCAGAGCGCGGCGCTGCTCGGCCGTCAGATTCTCCTGCTCCAACAGCACATTGGTGGCTCCCACAATACCGGTCAGGGGCGTGCGGATATCGTGGGACACCGCCCGCAGCAAATTGGCGTAGATCTGCTGGCGCTCCGCCTCGCGGGCCACCATGGCCGCCTTACGGGCGCGGGAGACGATCATGCTGGTGGCGATGGAGATGAACATCATGACGAAGAAGGTCAGCGGGAAGCCGGTGATGACAAAGCTGACCTTCCAGTAGGGCGCCGTGAAGGCATAGTCCACCGCCAGCACGCTGAACACTGCCGACAAAATGCCGAACATATACCCGTCCGTCAAAAAAGCGGTCAGGAACACCTCCAGCAGGAAAATCACCGCCACGTAACTGGTGTCGTTATTGGGATCCATCCGCCGCAGCAGCAGACACAGCGCCGAGGAGAGGAGGAACAGCACCAGAAAAATAGCGCAATCCCGCAGGGTAAAGGTCAGTTTTTCCGTGATATGCCGCCGTTTTGTCCAGCTGGAAGGCCATGGAAGCTTCCATGCACGCATCCGTTCTCCTCCTTTCGGGTATAATATCAAAGTGATTATACCACAACTCCACGTTAAGAACACGACAAAATGAAAAAACCGTCGCTTTTTCCCGTCTTGACATGTTCCCTGCCCCGTGCTATTTTATTGATAGAGTAAAATACTGTTGCAGAGAATTTGAGTCATGCAAAAATGAGCGCGGTGAACAGCCGGGCTTATTGGTGCATGGCTTTTTTGTTTTGGGAAGGAGAGATTTTTGCCATGTATGATGTCGTGATCATCGGCGGCGGCGTGATCGGCTGCGCCATCGCCCGGGAGCTGAGCCGGTATCAGCTGAAGCTGTGCCTGCTGGAAAAAGAAGAGGATGTGTGTACCGGCACCTCCAAGGCCAACAGCGCCATTGTCCACGCCGGTTTTGACGCCGAGCCGGGCTCGAACAAAGCCATCTTCAACGTCCGCGGCAGCCGGATGATGGAGGAGCTGTGCTGCCAGCTGGACATCCCCTACCGCCGCTGCGGCTCGCTGGTGCTGTGCTTTGACGAGGCGGACCGCCCCAAGCTGGAGCAGCTGCTGGAAAAGGGTCAGCGCAACGGCGTGGAAGGTCTGGAGATCGTGGAGGGTGACGCCCTGCGCGTTATGGAGCCCAATATTTCCGACGAAGCTGTGGCCGCACTGCACGCACCCACCGGCGCCATCATTTGCCCCTTCACCCTGACCTATGCGCTGGCGGAAAATGCCGCCGCCAATGGCGTGGAGTTTCGCTTCAACGCCGGTGTGGAGAAAGTCGAGCGCATCGAGGGCGGCTTTGCTGTCCGCACCACCGCCGGCACGCTGGAAAGCCGCGTGGTCATCAACGCCGCCGGCGTATATGCCGATGTGCTGCACAACCAGCTGTGCGGCAATAAGCTGCGCATCGTCTCCCGCCGCGGCGAATACTGCCTGATGGACAAGACCGAGGGCAATCTGGTCAGCCGTACCATCTTCCAGCTGCCCAGCGCCATGGGCAAGGGCGTGCTGGTGACCCCCACCGTGCACGGCAACCTGCTGGTGGGCCCCACCGCCACCGATCAGGAGGCTAAGGACTGCACCGCCACCACCGCCGAAGGCCTTGCGCAGGTGTCCTCCTCCGCCTCCCGCAGTGTAAAAAAGCTGCCCATGAACCGCGTCATCACCGGCTTTGCCGGTCTGCGCGCCCACATTGCCGAGGGCGCTGACGACTTCGTCATCGGCGAGAGCGCCGAAAACTTCTTCGAGGCCGCCGGCATCGAGTCCCCCGGCCTGTCCTCCGCCCCCGCCATCGGTCAGTATCTGGCCGAGCTGGTGGTCAGGACGCTGAACGCCGCAGAGAAATCCGACTTCATCGCCACGCGCCGCGGCATCACGCCCCTGCGCGAACTGCCTTTTGCCGAACGTCAGGCCATCATCGCTGCCGACAGTGCCTACGGCCAGATCATCTGCCGCTGCGAGCAGATCAGCGAGGGCGAGATCATCGAGGCTATCCGCCGCGGCGCCCGTTCGCTGGACGGCGTGAAGCGCCGCGTCCGCGCCGGCATGGGCCGCTGTCAGGGCGGCTTCTGCGCGCCCCGCGTCATGGAGATCCTGGCACGGGAACTGAACCTTACTTCCACCGAACTGAGCAAGAGCGGCGGCGAGAGCCGTCTCATCACCGGCAGCACCAAGGAGGGTTGGGACAAATGAAACATGTAAAGCTTGCCATCATCGGCGGCGGCCCCGCCGGCCTTGCTGCCGCAGCGGCCGCTAAAAAGCAGGGTGTGAACGACATCCTCATCATCGAGCGCGACGAGCGTCTGGGCGGCATTCTGAACCAGTGTATCCACGCCGGTTTCGGCCTGCACACCTTCGGTCAGGAGCTCAGCGGCCCCGAGTACGCCCAGCGCTTCATCGATCAGGTACAGGAGATGGAGATCCCCTGCCTGCTCAACACCATGGTGCTGGATCTCTCCGATGAGCGGGTTCTCACCGTCACCAGCCGCGAAGAAGGCCTGCAGCAGATCAAGGCTGACGCCGTGATTCTGGCCATGGGCTGCCGTGAGCGGCCTCGCGGCGCGCTGAATATCCCCGGCACCCGTCCCGCCGGCATCTGGTCCGCCGGCACCGCCCAGCGCCTGGTGAACATGGAGGGCATGATGCCCGGCCGTGAGGTGGTCATCCTCGGCAGCGGCGACATCGGCCTGATCATGGCCCGCCGCATGACCATGGAAGGCGCCCGCGTGAAGGCCGTGGCAGAGGTGATGCCCTATTCCGGCGGCCTCAAGCGCAACATCGTGCAGTGTCTGGATGACTTCGATATCCCGCTGCTCCTGTCCACCACGGTGGTGCAGATCCACGGCGGCAAGAAGCTGGAAGGCGTGACGCTGGCACAGGTGGACGCCCAGCGCCGTCCCATCGCCGGCACAGAGCAGTACATCCCCTGCGACACACTGCTGCTGTCCGTCGGTCTGCTGCCGGAGAACGAGCTGTCCGCCGCAGCCGGCGTGGCGCTGAGCCCCATCACCGGCGGCCCTGTGGTGGGCGAAGATCTGGCCACCTCCATTGAGGGCGTGTTCGCCTGCGGCAACGTGCTGCACGTGCACGATCTGGTGGACTTTGTTTCTCAGGAAGCCGCACTGGCCGGCGAAGCTGCCGCCCGCTATCTCACCGCAGGCAAGCCGCAGGGCGACGTCATCTCCCTGCTGGCGGAGGGCGGTGTGCGCTACACCGTGCCGCAGCACATCCGCCGCGGCGCCGACACCGTCACGGTCCGCTTCCGCGTAGGCCAGCCCTACCGCGACGCCGCCGTCTGCCTGTATGCTGACGGAAAGCTGCTGCGCCGCATTCCCAAGCGCGTGCTGGCCCCCGGCGAGATGGAGCGCGTGACCCTGCGCATAGCCGATCTGCCGGAAGACTGCCGGACCATCCGATTCTGCATTGAGGAGGGCGAAACGAAATGAGTGAAAGACAACTGATCTGCATCGGCTGCCCTCTGGGCTGCATGCTGACTGCCACGCTGGAAAACGGCGTGGTCACCGCCGTCACCGGCAACACCTGCCGCCGCGGTGACGAATATGCCCGCAAGGAGTGCACCGCACCCGAGCGCACCGTCACCGGTACCGTCCGCGTCACCGGCGGCACGGCGCCCGTGGTGTCCGTCCGCACCTCCTCCCCCATCCCCAAGGAAAAGGTGATGGAGCTGGCCCGTCTGATGGGTCAGCTGCAGGTGCAGGCTCCCGTCCGCCCCGGCGATGTTCTCGCCGCCGGCGTGCTGGGTACCGAAAGCGACCTGCTGGCCACCTGCGGCGTGGCTGTGAAGTGAATTAGTCTTGCAACAAGGGCAAGGGCGTGTTACCATGCAGATAAGAAACCCGAAAGAGGAGTGGATCGCATGCGTCACGCCCTTGTCCGCACGATGGAACAAAATCCGGTGGTACCGGCACTGAAGGACCCGTCCTGTCTGAGCGAGTGTCTCCGCTGCCCCAGCGGCGTTGTGTTCGTGCTGTGCGGCGACATCCTCAATATTGGCGACATCATCCGCCAGATCCATGAGGGCGGCAAAAAGGCCGTCATCCATGCCGATCTGGTCACCGGCCTTGCCCCTAAGGAGATCGCCGCCGACTTCCTGCAGCGCTGCGGCGCTGACGGCGTCATCTCCACCCGTCCGGCCCTGATCCGCCGCGGGCGGGAGCTGGGCCTTTTGACGGTGCTGCGTGTTTTTGCGCTGGACTCCAAGGCTGTCAGCAATCTGCGCGGCGAGACGGAAGCCGGCAACCCCGACATGATCGAGATCCTGCCCGGCACGCTGCCCCGCGTCATCGCGCGGCTCAGCCACGAGCTGAAGGTGCCCCTCATTGCCGGCGGTCTGCTGGAGGAAAAGGCGGATATCCTTGCCGCACTGGGCGCCGGCGCGGCCTGCGTATCCACCAGCGACAGCCGCCTGTGGAACATGTGAGGAGGTGCGCGTGAAAGCCAAACTTCTGAGCATCGTCAAGTCTGTTCTCACCGCCCTGTGCGTGCTGACCGGCTCCATCGCCGTACCGCTGCTGGTGCGTCCCTTTTACCATCTCCACATCGGCCCGCTGCAGCTGGAAGCGGCCAGCGGTTTGACCGCCGGACAAATCCGCGAGGCGTATGGTCAGATGATGGACTACTGTCTCGGCCTGCACGGCACCTTTGCTGTGGGTGTGCTCCCCTTTTCCGCGGAAGGCGCATCTCACTTTGCCGACGTGCGCGTCCTGTTTCTGCTGGATCTGGCTGTGCTGGTACTCAGCGCCGCCGCGCTGGTGCTTCTTGCTCTTTACTGCCGTCATAAAGCGGTGGAGCTCCACCGCTTTCGGGGTCATGACCCCGAATTTTGGGGCTGCGTGGGTCTGGGCGCCGCCTTTGCGCTCATCGGCGCTCTGGCTGCCACGGACTTTGACCGGTTCTTCACCCTGTTCCACGCCCTCTTCTTCCCCGGCAAGGATAACTGGCTCTTTGACCCGCGCCTGGACCCCGTCATCGAGATCCTGCCGCAGGCATTTTTCCGCAACTGCGCCATCCTGATTCTCGTGGTGCTGCTCATCACCTGCACGGTGCTCATCCTGCGGGATCGAAAACGACATTGACAAGCGAGGTATTTCCTATGAAACGAATCGTATCTCTGCTGCTGATTTTCGCCCTGATGCTGCCGTTGGCAGCCTGCGGCGGCAAGAAAAATGCTACCAACACTGAGCTTCTGCAGATGGCGGAAAACGGCACCTTTGACGAGGGCGCCCTGACCGAGGAGGCGGACTACAGCCTGCTGCGCTTTGACGGCATCACATGGGAAGCGGCCACCGGCCACCGCAACAATCTGTTCGCCGGTCTGAACGGAGCCAACATGGGCTTTCACCACAACGAAAACAAGACTCTGGATAATGCCACGGTAACCCACTTTGACGAATCTGTTATATCCGAGGATTTGCGGGATAATCCGGTATACGTCCACGCAGTGTTCTACAGCGAAACGCTGCTGCTGTTTGTGGGTGAAAATATTCCCGACGAACGGAGCCGCTGGCTGATGGCCGGCACGCCGGAGGCAGAGCTGAATCCCGAAAAGGTTCCCGTTTTTGACGGCGATGACCTATCCCCCTTCGTCCCTGTATGCGACAGCATTGACCTGTCCACCAAGGACCATAATGGTCACACTGAAGACCAGACCTTCTACCACTTCCTCCTCTCCGACATCACCATGGAACAGGTGAATGACTATGTACAGGCCGCGCTGAACATGGGCTATGCGGAGACCGAGCGGGGCGATATGGGCAATGCCGATCACAACACCTTCTACTTTGAAGGTCAGCTGCCCAACCGTGTCAGCATCTGTCTGCACTATTATGACGGCGTGCTGATGGCCGATATCTGCCCTCCCAACTACGTCGCCTCCCACGAGGACAGCTGGCGTGAGCTGTACTACTATGTAAATGGAGCGCCCTCAGATGAACCTTCCTTTAACTCCCAGCTGATCTACGGCGGTCTGTGGACCGACATCTGCTGGAATGAGATGGTCAAGCTGTATATCGGCGATCAGATCGGCACCGGTACTGGCACCCACAGCTCCGGTTATGTTTTCTGGGAGCACAACATGGCCAATCAGCAGATCTTCGATGACTGCTTCGCCAAGGCCCGGACCAACGGTTTTGTGGAAGGCGCCGAGCAGACGGATAACCGCTATACCGCGTGGAAGCACGTGGATTATGAGGGCAACACCGTCACCTTGTGGGTCACACTGCAGCTGCAGGGCGACTACTTCTACTGCGCTGTGGGTCTTGCCAAGGTAGAGGGTGACCGCGCACCCCAGCCCTGAGCAACCGTTTTTCTTTACCAAAAGCTGTCTGTATACCTATGGTGTACAGACAGCTTTTTTCCGCTTAGCAGCAGCTTTACCTTGCCTTTTAGGCATATACTATTATATAATATTATGATGCGAATTATCGCTATTCCATCGAAGGAGCTTTTCCCATTGAAATACTTTCGCAACAAGCGATTTTTGATTCTTTTCGCTATCGCCGCGCTGCTGATCGGTTGGCTGTGGTGGGGCAACAACACCCTGAGCGTGGAGAGCTACACCTTCTCCTCTTCCCGCCTGCCCCAAGGCTGGGACGGCGCGCGCATGGTCCATCTCAGCGACCTGCACGGCAAGGAGTTTGGCCACGGCAGCGCGCGGCTCCTGCGCGCCGTGGCGGAGGCTGAGCCGGAGCTGATCGTCATCACCGGCGACATTGCCGACGCGCAGAGCGGATTGGACACCCTGCCGCCTGTGCTGCAGGGGCTTGCCGACATCGCGCCCACCTACTATGTTTCCGGCAACCACGAGTGGGCCGCCGGCTTCATCGGTGAGCTGCGCCAGCTGATGGAAGCGGCCGGCGTTACCTATCTGCGCAACGAATTTATCCCCCTGACCCGCGGCGGCGACAGCATTTTGTTGGCCGGCATCGAGGATCCCAACGGCTACGCCGACCAGAAAACGCCCCAGGAGGTGGCCGCCGAGGTGCACAGCGCCGCAAAAGACCCCTTCTGGCTGCTGCTGGCACACCGCAACAACCGCTTTTGCGGAGAATACTGCCTTTTGCAGGCCGACCTGACCCTTTGCGGGCACGGACACGGCGGCATCTGGCGCCTGCCCTTCACCGACGGGCTCATCAGCACCACCATGGAGTGGTTCCCTTCCTACACCAACGGCTTTTACGCCTGTGACTGCGGTCAATGCGGCGGCGCGCAGGTGTTTGTCCATCGGGGTCTTGGCAACTCGCCCCGCATCCCCCGTCTGCTCAACCGCCCGGAGGTGGCGGTCATCACGCTGCAAACTTCCCCCTGAAGAGGTCATACTATGAGAGAATTTCCCGCAGGACAATTTGATATTGCCGTCATCGGCGCCGGTCACGCCGGTATCGAGGCGGCGCTGGCTGCCGCCCGTCTGGGGCTGGAAACGATTTGTTTCACCATCAATCTGGACGCCGTGGGCAACATGCCCTGCAATCCCGCCATCGGCGGCACCGGCAAGGGCCATCTGGTACGGGAGCTGGACGCCCTGGGCGGCGAGATGGCCAAGGCAGCCGACCGCGCCTGCATCCAGTACCGCATGCTCAACCGCGGCAAGGGGCCGGCCGTTCACTCCCTGCGGGCGCAGGCCGACCGGCGCACCTACCAGCAGGTGATGAAGCACACGCTGGAGAAGACCGACCACCTGACACTGCGTCAGGCGGAGGTGGTGGACATCCGCCTCACCGACGGCCGCGTTTCCCACGTGGTGCTGCGCACCGGCGCCGTGTTCGACGTGAAGGCCGCCATCATCTGCACCGGCACCTATCTCACCGGCCGTACCATCGTGGGCGAGTGCATCGAGGACTCCGGCCCCGACGGCATGCACGCCTCCGGCCCGCTGACCGACGCGCTGCTGCGTCTGGGTCTGCCCCTGCGCCGCTTTAAGACCGGCACGCCGCCCCGCGTCAACGCCCGCAGCATCGACTTTTCCCAGATGGAAGTGCAGCTGGGCGACGAAGATCCCCAGCCCTTCAGCTTTACCACCAAGAATCCCCCGGAAAACCGGGCGGTTTGCTATCTCACCTACTCTACGCCCCGGACCCACCGCATCATTCTGGACAATCTGGACCGCAGCCCCATCTACTCCGGCGTCATTGAGGGCGTGGGCCCGCGGTACTGCCCCTCCTTTGAAACGAAGGTAGTCCGCTTTGCCGACAAGCAGCGCCACCAGCTGTTCATCGAGCCCATGGGTCTCGATACAGAGGAAATGTACATTCAGGGCTTCTCCTCCTCCATGCCGGAAGAGGTGCAGCTGGAAATGCTGCACTCCGTGCCGGGTCTGGAAAACGCGGTGATGATGCGTCCGGCCTACGCCATTGAATACGAGTGCATTGACCCGCTGGCCCTGAAGCCCACGCTGGAGGTGAAGTCCGTGCCGGGACTCTATGGCGCGGGACAGTTCAACGGCTCCTCCGGCTATGAGGAGGCCGCCGTGCAGGGCTATGTGGCCGGTGTCAACGCCGCGCTGCAGCTGCTGGGCCGTGAGCCGCTGATCCTCAAGCGCAGCGAGAGCTATATCGGCACGCTGATCGACGATCTGGTGACCAAGGGCACCAACGAGCCGTACCGCATGATGACCTCCCGCTCCGAGTACCGTCTGCTGCTGCGGCAGGACAACGCAGACCAGCGCCTTTGCCCCATCGGCCACCGCATCGGTCTGGTGTCCGACGAACGGATGCGTCAGGTGGAGGAAAAATACGCCGCCGTGCAGCGGGAGATCCGCCGGCTGGAGAGCCGCGGCGCCGCCGCCAGCGAGGAACTTAACGAAATGCTCGCTACCAAGGGAACGACCCCTGTCACGGAAGGTGTGCGGCTCATCGATCTGCTGCGCCGCCCGCAGCTGACGTATGACGACATTCGCCCCTTTGATCCCACCGCGCCGGAGCTGGACGCCGCTGTGCGCGAGCAGGTGGAGATCAGCGTCAAATATGAAGGCTACATCCGCCGCCAGCTCAAGCAGGTGGCAGAATTCGAAAAGCTGGAGCGCCATGCGCTGCCCCCCGATTACGACTACAGCGCCATTCAGGGCCTGCGTCTGGAAGCCCGGGAGAAGCTGGCGGAAGTGCGCCCGCTGAATCTGGGACAGGCCAGCCGCATTTCCGGCGTGTCCCCTGCCGATATCGCCGCGCTGATGATCGCGCTGCAAAGCCACGAACGATAAGTTCCGAAAGGAGAAAGATATGTTACGATTTCATCTTGCCGTGCTGGCTGCCAAGTGTGCCCAGCTGGCACTTCGGCTGCTGGGCCGCAAAGCGACCCACACCCCCGGCGTGGTGGCGCTGGCCATCTGCCCCCGCTTTCTGGAGATCGCCCCTAAGCCGGCGCTGACCGTCTGCGTCACCGGCACCAACGGCAAAACCACCGTATCCAACCTGATTGCCGACGCGCTGATCGCCGACGGCAAGAAGGTCGTGGAGAACCGTGAGGGCGCCAACATCAAGCCCGGCTGCACCGTGAACCTGCTCAATGCCCTGACCTGGGGCGGCAAGTGCTGCGTGGACGCCGCCATCTTCGAAGTGGACGAGCGCGCCTCCCGCCTGATCCTGCCTCCGCTGCAGCCGGATTATCTGGTGGTGACCGGCCTGTTCCGCGACTCTTTGAAGCGCAACGCCCATCCCGACTATATCTTCAGCATCATTGACACCTACTGCCCCGACAAGACGCAGCTGATCCTCAACGCCGATGAGCTGTGCAGCAGCCTGCTCAAGCCGGACAGCCGCCGCACCTATTTCGGCATCGGCCGGCTGGCAGATGACCATGACGCCCCCTATCAGCTGGTGGCCGATCATACCCTCTGCCCCAGCTGCGGCACCAAGCTGCGCTATGACTACCTGCACTACCATCACATCGGCCATGCCGCCTGCCCCAACTGCGATTTTCACTCCTTTGACGCCGATTATCTGGCTCAGTCCGTGGATACCGAGAGCCGCAGTCTGACCGTACGCCACGGCCGGCAGGAAGAGGTCTACCCCCTTATCAGCGACATCATCTTTAACGTGTACAACGAAATGGCCGTTATCACGCTGCTGCGTGCACTGGGCAACAGCGCACAGCACACAGCGGAACTGATCGGCGCCCTGCGCGTGCCCTCTTCCCGCCTGGACAGCGTACATGTGGGCGGCGTCAACGTGGTGATGGCCATGAGCAAGGGCCAGAGCTGTGTATCCAGCTGCCGCACCTTTGATATGGTGGCCCATGCACCGGGCAAGAAGTCCGTGGTGCTGATGATGGACGACTACTATGACCGCAAGAAGAGCGTGGAGTATATCGGCTGGATCTACGACGTGGATTACGAGGTCCTCGCCCGCGAGGGCGTGGTGCAGGTGGTGGCCGCAGGCCCCCGCTGCCTTGACCACAAGGTGCGCCTGCTTCTGGCCGGCGTGGCGGAGGAGTGCATCACCTGCTGCACCGATGACGCTGCTGCCGCTTCCGTGATCGACACCGAGAAAGCCGACACCGTCTATCTCCTGTACGACACCTCCACTTATGACGTGGCCTGCCAGGTGCGCAGAGAGCTGATCGCTCTGCTGGAAAAGGAGGGCAAGTAATGAAAGTTGAAATTCTGTATCCCGAGCTGTGCTGCCTGTACGGCGACAAGGGCAACACGCTGTTTCTGCGCCGCTGCCTGCCGGAGGCGGAGTTTATCACCACCACACTCAACGATACCCCCGCATTTTTGAGCGGCGAGGTGGATCTTTGCTATCTGGCATCCATGAGCGAGCAGAGTCAGGAGCTGATCCTCAGCCGTCTGATGCCTTACAAGGAAGCCATTTTGTCCATGATGCGCGAGGGCAAATGCCTGTTTTTGCTGACAGGCCCCGCCATGGAACTGCTGGGCAGCTACATCCAGCGCGAGGACGGCAGCCGCGTGGAGGCGCTGGGCGCATATGATATTTATTCCGTGCGGCAGGCTCCCAACCGCTTCAACACTCTGGTGCGGGCCGATTTCCGCGGCACCACGCTGCTGGGCTACACCAGTCGCTTTGCCCACACCTTCGGCATCACCGAGGACATTGCACTGGCCAAGACCGACATCGGCTGCGGCTGCTGCGAGGGCAGCGTGTGGGAGGGCATCTGTGACGGCAATGTGGTGGCCAGCTATCTGCTGGGCCCGCTGCTGGTGCTCAACCCCGATTTCTCCCGCTGGCTGCTGGAGCGGTTGGGCCGCCCCTGCGATACCCTGCCCTTTGAAGACGATCTGCGCCGCGCTTACGAGCAGCAGTTGAAGGAGTTCCAGCGTCCTGACCTGGAGCTGAACTGACCCCGCTTTCCTGAAAGGAGCTTTTATGCTGAAAACGACCCAGCGCACAGCCGCAGTAGTCCATCTGGACCGCCTGCGCAGCAATATCCGCAATATCCAGTCCCGCATCCAGCCCCCCGCGGAAATGATGGCCGTACTGAAAGGTAACGGTTACAGCCACGGCATCGCCGGCATCCTGCCCACGCTGCAGCAGTGCGGCGTGCGCCGTTTTGCCGTGGCCGTGTGGGAAGAGGGCGCCGCGCTGCGTGCCGCCGGCGCCGTGGACGAGCCGGTTCTCGTTCTTGGCGACACGTGGGACGACCAGCTGGAGGAGTTGATCCGTCACCGGCTGACCCCCGCTATCTTCTGTGAGGATACCGCCCGCAAGCTGAACGATCTGGCCGCACAGCACGGCGTGGTGCAGCCTATCCATATCAAGCTGGACACCGGCATGCGCCGCATCGGCTTTGGTCTGGACGACGACGCCATGGACGCTATCGCCCGCATTGCCGCGCTGCCCAACCTCTTCATCGAAGGTGCTTTCACCCACTTCGCCCGGGCCGACGAGATGGACCGGAATGAAACGCCTCTGCAGTATGCGCGTTTCATGCAGGCTATCGAGCAGCTGCGGGCTCGGGGTGTGGAGATCCCCTTCCTGCACGTGGCCAACAGCGCCTCTATCCTGCTGCGCCCCGAGGTTCACCTGCACGCTGCCCGCGCCGGCGACATTCTCTACGGTCTGTGCCCCGTGGATGAGGCTATCTGGCCTGAGATGGGTCTGCAAGAGGTTTTGACGTGGCAGACTTATGTGGCACTAGTCAAAACTGTGCCGGAAGGCGCGCAGATCGGCTACGGCGGCACCCGCATCACCGACCGCGCCACCACCGTGGCCACGCTGCCGGTGGGTTTTGCCGACGGATATGACCGCCGCCTTTCCAATCTGGGCTACGTGATGATCCGCGGGCAGAAGGCCCCCATTCTGGGCCGCGTGTGCATGGATCAGATGATGGTGGATGTGACCGATATCCCCGGCGTGCAGCGCGGCGACACCGTAACACTGTTGGGTGATGGCATTTCCATCATGGAAATGGCCAACATGCTGGATATCAACGTGGACGAGATCCTCTGCCACATCACCGCCCGTGTACCCCGCGTCTACGTAGACGAAAACGAATAAAAAAAGAGCTTCCTCGGCTGAGGAAGCTCTTTTTTACCGTTTGAGTTTTGCCGCGATCTTCTGCAGCGGCACCGTGATCAGCCGGCGTTCGTACCGGTCCAGACCGAACAGCCACATGGACACGCCATAAACCGCCACAAACACGATCAGGATCAGGCCTATCTGGATATAGCCCTGCGGGCGGAGATACACCGCCATCAGCACAGCTGCGACGGTCGGCAGGATCATGGCCGGCAGCAGATGGCGGATGCGCAGCCAGAAACGGGGAATGTTCAAACCCACGTGGCGATGGTAGTACCGATTCATCACCAGCATACCGGCGATGGTAGACACCGTGGTGCCGATGGCGGCGCCCAGCTCGCCCCACTGCATGCACAGCGGGATGCTCAGCACCACGTTGGCAAGGGCGATACCCAGATACACCAGCGAGCTGAACTTGTGCATGTTTTTCGCACGCAAAATCTCGTATCCCAGCATCTGGATATTGGCCCAAAGGGTGGCGAAGAACAGCAGCAGCGTAATGGGATAGTCCACGGCAAACTTGGCGTCACCGCCCCAGAGCACCACAAAGGACTGACCCACCGCCACAAAGCCCAGCAAAATGCAGCCCAGAGAAATGAACTGCAGCCGGCCCACGCGGATAAACAGTTTATCCAGCTCCGTGGTAGGCTGACCCTCAGCCACGATGCGGTTCACGCGGGGGATCAGCAGATTGGAGATGGCCGTGGCAAAGGACTGATAATATACATTCAGCTGAGCAGCCACCGTATAAATGGTGACAGCCGTGGTACCGTGGATCCATGCCAGCAGCAGGCGGGCAATGCTCCAGTTAAGGTTATCCACCAGAATGCCGATGAAGACATAGAAGGTAAAACCGATCATCTCGCGCATCAGCGCAAAGTCGTAACGGCGGAAGCTGATGGGCATCTTCAGCTTTACAAGGCAGTATCCGATATTCACCGCGCCGCTGAGCACCGTGAATACCAGTGCCACCACTGTCATGGTCACAGAACGGAAACCCAGGATCAGCAGCGGGATCATGATCAGCGGGTTGAGTACGTGACGCAGCAGCGCCACCACCTTCTGGAACAAATACTGCTCGTTGATGGTTACATGGGACTCAAACACACTGATGGGGAAGGTCAGCGCCGCATTCACCGTCATGATGCGCAGCAGCTTTTCGCCCAGCATCACTTCTTCATCCGTCAACTTCTGGCCGAAGATGATCTGGCCGTGGTTGGACAGCGTAAAACCGATGGCCAGCAGCACCGCGCCCAACACCAGATAGGTCATAAGGAACATGCCGTTGAGCTTGGCCATTTCCGCCTTGTTGTTTTCCGCCCGGGCGCGGGAATAGTAGCGCACATAGGCACTGCCCAGACCCATGCTCAGCAGGTTCAAGTACGAGATGATGGGCAGGACCGTCTGGTACACGCCAAACTCGCTGTCGCCCAGCCGCTGGATCATAATAGGTGTATAAACAAGAGAGATGACGGTGCTCATGCCCAGCGACACATAGGACAAGATCGCGCCGATTTTGATCTGATTGATCCGCACCTTCTCTCACACCCTTTCCTGCGCAGACCGCTAACAATTTATTTTACAATATGAAATCAGCCCTGTAAAGGGGCTTCCTCCCTTACTCCAGCGAATTTGTGGCGCTGGGCAGGCTTCCGTAGTGCTTTTTAAAGGCCCGCAGGAACGACGAGTAGTTACTGAACCCCGCCTCGAAGCAGGCCTCCGTGATGCTGCGCCCGCCGCGCATCAGCTGTCGGGCCAGCAGCAGCCGCTTTTCCGTGATATATCCCAAAACGGTGTAGCCGGTCTCGGCCCGAAACAGATGCATCAGGTAATAGCGGCTGATATAGAACTGTTCGGCCAGCGCATCAACATGCAGTGCACCGGTCAGATTGTCATTGATGTAGTTCAAAATCGGCAGGATCTTGGCATTTTCCTGGGGCGAGGGGATATAGCGGATATCCTGATCTGCCACCGCCCGGTTGAGCAGGATCAGAAATTCCAGCACCTTGGTGCGCTGATACAGCGCGCCGCCAAAGCCTTGGGGCGGCTGGGCCAGATCCCGACAGACCCGGATCAGCTGGCTGCGCTCGGCCTCGGGAACACGCAGCACGTTGGTGCCGTGCTCATGGGCCTGCTCGAAACAGGTGCGCAGATCCGCCATCTCTGTATACCGATCCAGAAAATCCGGCGCCAGATAGAGAATAACGCGCTCATACTCATCGTCGTCCAGCACCTCCGGGTGGTGGATCTCGCCGGCGGAGATCAGCACCAGATCCAGCGGCTCAAGGGAAAAATTGCGACCCTCCACGCAGTAGTTTACCTTACCGTTCAGCAGCAGCAGCACTTTATAGAAGTCGTGATAATGAAAGGCAAAGGTCTTTCTTTCCCGGTCTTTCAGGTGAAAAACGCGGTATTCGTCGTGCAAATATCCTTGCTTCTCATAGTTTTCCATGTATTTCCCCCTCTCTTCCCGCATCTTTTCTCTCATTATAGCACAAAGTGCAAGTTTGAAAACACTTTTCTTCTATAAAATGGCCAAAATTTTTGTTATACTTTTTCCGCACATTTGTTATAATAAGAAAAATAGCGTTAGAAAAGGAGGCTGCGCATATGGAAGCAATCTTCAATGCGATCGTACAAGCCAATGATTTTGTTAACGGCATCGTCTGGGGCGTTCCCCTGCTGGTGCTGATTTTCGTTACCGGTATTTACTACACGGTGCGGCTGGGCTTTTTCCAGTTCGCTCACCCCGTGGTTCTTTTCAAGGAAACCGTTGTCAAGGCCTTCCGAAAGAAGGACGACAAGAAAACTGCGCCCGGTGAACTGACCTCTTTCCAGGCCGCCATGACTTCCGTGGCTGCCATCGTAGGTTCCGGCAACATCGCCGGTGTAGCCACCGCCATCGTGATGGGCGGCCCCGGCGCTCTGGTGTGGATGCTGCTGGCCGCGCTGGTCGGTATGTCCACCAAGTTTGCCGAAGTTACGCTGGGCATCAAGTACCGCGAGCTCCGCGAAGACGGCACCACGGCCGGCGGCGCCATGTACTATCTGGCCAAGGGTCTGAAGCAGAAGTGGCTGGGCGTCCTGTTCTCCGTGCTGGTCATCCCCTACGCCTTCGTCATCTCCGCCGTGGTGGACACCAACTCCATTGCTCTGGCACTGGAGGAGCGCTGGTCTGTTCCCACGCTGGCCACCGGCATTGTGCTGGCCGCGCTGACCGCAGTTATCATCTTCGGCGGTCTGAAGCGTATCGGCCACGTCAGCGCTGTGCTGGCTCCCTTCATGGGCGGCCTGTACATCCTGACCGGCATCGTCATCATTCTGATGAACATTCCCGCAGTCCCCGCTGCCATCGCCACCATTTTCCAGTCCGCTTTTAATCCCGCAGCTTTCACCGGCGGCGCTGTAGGCTCTATCTTCGTATGCATGCGCTACGGCATCGCCCGCGGCATCTACTCCAACGAGGCCGGTCTCGGCACCGCCGCCATGGTGCACTCCGGTGCGCAGGTGGATCACCCCATTGAGCAGGGCCTGTGGGGCGCCGTGGAAGTGTTCCTGGATACGGCGCTGGTCTGCTCTGTCACCGGACTGACCATCGTACTCTCCGGTCTGAGCGACACCGGTCTGGACGGCTCTGTTCTGACCATGCGCGCCTTTGACAAGCTGCTGCCCGGCAACGTGGGCGGCATCATTTGTCTGGCTGCACTGGTGCTGTTTGGCTTCACCTGTCTCATCAGCTTCTACACCTACGCCGAACGCGCCGCCGAATATCTGTTCGGCAGCGGCAGCAAGCTGGTGATCAAGCTGGTCTGGATCGTGATGATCGTGGTCGGCTCCCAGACTACGCTGGGCTTTGCCTGGGATCTGGCCGACACCATCAACGGTCTGATGATCATTCCCAACCTGATCGGCCTGCTGCTGCTGAGCAACGAGGTAGTCAAGCTGAAGAAGGATTACTTCCGTCAGGTCGGCATTGGCAAATAAAAACTTCGCACCGAAGCGGCGCCCCAAAGGGCGCCGCTTTTTCACTTCTTTCCTGTTGAAATCCGCCATCTTTTGCGCTATAGTATAAATGTATGATTATGCCTTTCCACGGCCGCGGGCAGCTGCCTCGCCGCCGAATGATTGACTAAGGATGGTTTTTCTATGCTGCAACATATTTTCACCGGCTATAACAAGCAGCGCCTGCTGCGCTCTGCCGTTGTGGCTGTGATGGACGCGCTGTGGGTCGCACTGTCCTTCTTTCTGGCACTGCTGATCCGCTTTGAGTTCCGCATCACCTCGATCCCCGAAAAGTACTCCACTGTCTATGCCGACACCATTGTCTGGTGGGCACTGCTCTGCGTGGCCGTGCTGGCAATGGTAGGTGCCTACAACTGCATCTGGCGCTACATCAGCCTGCGGGATCTGTCCCGTCTGGCAGTGGGCTACGCCATTCTCATCGGTCTGGGTCTGGCACTGGTGGTCATGTTCTCTGTGAAGATGCCCCGCTCCTATTACTGCATGGGCTTCCTGCTCAGCTTCTGCGGCTCAGCCTTCATGCGCGTATCGTACCGCCTGCTTTTGCAGACCCGCACCGGCTTTGCCAACCGCAGCCCGCAGGTGGCGGAGCGGATCATGATCGTCGGTGCCGGTGCCACCGGCCAGACGCTGCTGCGCGAATTCGCTACCCATCCCGAGCTCCACGGCCATGTGGCCTGCCTGATCGACGACAACCCCGGCAAGTACCGCATGTTCCTCGAGGGCGTCCGCGTGGTGGGTGACCGCACCATGATCCCCGCGGCAGCCAAGAAGTACAACATCGACCGCATCATTTACGCCATCACCAACGCCACCCCCGAGTCCCGCAGGGAGATCCTCAACATCTGCAGCACCACCAAGTGCAAGCTGCAGGTGGTGCCCTCTCTCTCCCAGCTGGTGAGCGAGCAGGTCAGCGTCAGTCAGCTGAAGGATGTAGAGGTGCAGGATCTGCTGGGCCGCGCCCCCATTCAGGTGAATCTGGAGGAGATCTACGGTTACATCGGCGGCAAGACCGTGCTGGTCACCGGCGGCGGCGGTTCCATCGGCAGCGAACTGTGCCGTCAGATCGCCAAGAGTAAGCCCAAGCAGCTGATCATCTTCGACGTCTACGAGAACAACCTCTACGACATTCAGATGGAGCTGCAGCGCACCTATCCCGAGCTGAACATGGCCGCGCTGGTGGGCTCCGTGCGCAACACCAACCGCATCACCTCCGTGATGGAGACGTATCACCCCGACATCGTCTTCCACGCCGCGGCCCACAAGCATGTACCGCTGATGGAGGACAGTCCCAACGAGGCCATCAAGAACAACGTGCTGGGCACCTACAAGACAGCGCAGGCCGCCGCCAAGGCCGGCGTGAAGAAGTTCGTCCTCATCTCCACCGACAAGGCGGTGAACCCCACCAACATTATGGGCGCCTCCAAGCGTCTGTGTGAGATGGTGGTGCAGATGATGAACCGCCGCACCGAAACGGAGTTTGTGGCCGTGCGCTTCGGCAACGTGCTGGGCAGCAACGGCAGCGTCATCCCCCTCTTTAAAAAGCAGATCGCCGAGGGCGGCCCCGTCACCGTGACCCACCCCGACATCATCCGCTATTTTATGACCATTCCCGAGGCCGTTTCTCTGGTGCTGCAGGCCGGCTATTACGCCAAGGGCGGTGAGATCTTCATTCTGGACATGGGCCAGCCCGTCCGCATTGCCGACATGGCCCGCAATCTGATCCGCCTGTCCGGCTACGAGCCGGATGTGGACATCAAGATCGTCTACACCGGTCTTCGTCCCGGTGAAAAGCTGTTTGAGGAGCTGCTGATGAAGGAGGAGGGCCTCAAGAGCACCGACAACCACCTGATCCACATCGGCCGCCCCATCGAAATGGATGACGAGCAGTTTGTCCGCAATCTGGAGGAGCTGCGCCGCGCCTGCGAGCAGGAGACCGGCGAGATCAAGGCCATTGTGGCACAGATGGTGCCCACCTATCACCCCCAGAACAACTGAAATCAACGCAAAAGCCGCGCAGCTACAGGCCGCGCGGCTTTTTCCTGTAATCAGGCAAAAAAGGACGACCCTTGCGGGTCGTCCTTTTTATTGGTATCAAGTTGCCCTGTACAGAAAGCTTACTTGCTGTACATCTCAACCAGCTTGACCAGGTGGTCATAGCGGTTCTTGGCCTCTTCCTCGTTGGCAGCGAACAGAGTCTCGGCGCGCTCGGGGAACTCGCGGGTCAGACGGCTGTAGCGGGCCTCGTTCATCAGGAACTCCTGATAACCGCCGGCGGGAGCCTTGGAATCCAGGGTGAACTTCTTCTCAGCAGCAGGATTGAAGCGGAACAGGTTCCAGTAACCGCACTCGACGGCCTTCTTCATTTCCTTCTGGCAGTTCTCCATACCACCCTTGATGGAGTGCATCTCGCAGGGGGAGTAACCGATGATCAGGGAGGGACCGTCATAGGCCTCGGCCTCGACGATGGCCTTGATGGTCTGAGCGGGGTTGGCGCCCATGGCCACCTGAGCCACGTACACATAGCCGTACTGCATGGCGATCTCGGACAGGCTCTTCTTCTTCACTTCCTTACCGGCAGCGGCGAACTGAGCCACCTGACCGATGTTGGAAGCCTTGGAGGCCTGGCCGCCGGTGTTGGAGTAAACCTCGGTATCGAAGACGAAGACGTTGACGTTCTGCTTGGAAGCCAGGACGTGGTCCAGACCGCCGTAGCCGATATCGTAAGCCCAACCGTCGCCGCCGAAGATCCACATGGACTTCTTGGCCAGGTATTCCTTCTTAGCCAGGATGGCAGCCACGTCGTCGCAGCAGACCTTGGCTTCCAGGTTGGCAACCAGAGCGCGGGTGGCCTCAGCGTTGGCCTCGCCGTCGTTGACGGTGTCCAGATAAGCCTGGCACAGAGCGCGGCGCTCCTCGTTGGCGGTGTTGGCCATGACCTTCTTCACCAGAGCAATGACGTCCTCGCGGATCTTGTTCTGGCCGACGAACATGCCCAGACCGTGCTCGGCGTTATCCTCGAACAGGGAGTTGCACCATGCGGGACCACGGCCCTCGGCGTTGGTGCAGTAGGGAGAGGTAGCAGCAGGACCGCCCCAGATGGAGGAGCAGCCGGTGGCGTTGGACAGGTACATACGCTCACCGAACAGCTGGGTCACGAGACGGGCATAGCTGGTCTCGGCGCAGCCGGCGCAGGAGCCGGAGAACTCCAGCATGGGCTTGCGGAACTGAGAGCCCTTGACGGTGTTGTCCTGCATATCCTTCTTCTCAGCAACCTCGCTGACGCAGTAGTTGAACACTTCCTGCTGAGCCAGCTCGCCCTGCTGGGAAACCATGGACAGAGCATTGGTGGGGCAGACGCCGATGCAGACGCCGCAGCCCATGCAGTCCAGAGGAGACACGGCCATGGTGTACTTGTACACGCCCTTGCCCTTGCCGGCCTTGACGTCCACGATCTTGGCAGCCTCGGGAGCGGCAGCAGCCTCAGCCTCGGTCAGAGCGAAGGGACGAATGGTGGCGTGGGGGCAGACATAAGCGCACTGGTTGCACTGGATGCACTTGGTGGAGTCCCAAGTGGGAACGGCAACGGCGACACCGCGCTTCTCGTAAGCAGCGGCGCCCAGCTCGAACTGGCCGTCCACGTGATCGACGAAGGCGGAAACGGGCAGGCTGTCGCCATCCATGCGGCCCACGGGCAGCAGGATGTTCTTGACCATCTTGACCAGCTCGTCCTTGCCCTTCAGCTCGGCAGCCTCGTCAGCGTCAACAGCGGTGGCCCAATCGGCGGGGATCTCGACCTTCACGAAGGCGGTGGCGCCCAGGTCGATGGCCTTGTGGTTCATATCCACGATATCCTGACCCTTCTTCAGGTAGGACTTGGTGGCGGCATCCTTCATGTAGCCGATGGCCTCTTCCTGAGGCATGACCTTGGCCAGAGTGAAGAAAGCGGACTGCAGAATGGTGTTGTTGCGCTTGCCCATGCCGATCTCCAGAGCCAGATCAATGGCGTTGATGGTGTACAGCTGGATGTTGTTCTGGGCGATATAGCGCTTGGCGTCGGCCTTCAGCTGACGGTTCAGCTCCTCGAAGTCCCACTGGCAGTTGATCATGAACACGCCGCCGGGCTTGACGTCGTTGACCATCTTGAAGCCCTTGGTGATATAGGAGGGGTTGTGGCAGGCCACGAAGTCAGCCTTGTTGATATAGTAGGGGCTGCGGATGGGGCTGTCACCGAAGCGCAGGTGGCTGATGGTCACGCCGCCGGTCTTCTTGGAGTCATACTGGAAGTAAGCCTGAACATACTTGTCGGTATGGTCGCCGATGATCTTGATGG